>CAVKLF010000070.1:0-10481 GCA_963657075.1 bacterium
TCGGTCGCAATCACACTCTTAGATGGAGTTCTGAAAAAAAGAATCATACTTATTTTCTCTTTTTAAATGATTAGTGTATTTGTTCCTATCTATTGATGTTGAAGAGGAATCTCCCTCGTAGGTTGGGGGATACATCGCAATTCGAGTGCAAAGATAATACAATTTAGAATAAGGACAAAATAATTAAGATACTTTTTCGCATTCTGTTAGTGGAAATATCAAAATATGAAAAATGGGAAAACACGAAGATAATTTGTTAAAAATGAGGGAAAAGCGCATTTTGTGGTTAAAATAATCTAAATAGCTTTGACAAATGATGGAAATTATAGTCTTATTTTTAACTTTGCAACGGATTAGCGTGCGTAATACGCTGTATTGAGAATTAAAACTTAATTTTTTAGAAACAACAAAAACCGAAAGATATGAAACAGACAAAGACTTTAGCAATGGTGATGATGGCAGCAGCTTTGCTCACCACAAGTTGTGCTAGCAAGAAGGAACTTCAGAATTGCCAGAATGAAAATAAAGAGTTGACCCAGAATTATCAGTCGACAAAGGAGAAACTAGCTGCTACAGAGGCGCGCCTCTCTGCTATGCAGGAGCAACTCAATAGCGCACAGAAAGACTATGCCAAATTGCAGAATTCACTCGACAAGAGTTTGACCAACGCCAACCAGAATAACATCAGCATAGAAAAACTCGTAGACCAAATCAACGAGAGCAACCAATACATCCGTCACTTGGTAGAGGTAAAGAGCAAGAGCGACTCCCTGAACCTGGTGCTCACCAACAACTTGACTCGCTCGCTGAGCAAGGATGAGATGAAGGAGGTAGATGTACAGGTACTGAAGGGCGTAGTCTACATTTCTCTTGCCGATAATATGCTCTATCAGAGTGGTAGTTACGAGGTAAATGCACGTGCACAGGAAACCTTGAGCAAGATAGCCAAGATTATCACCGACTACAAGGACTACGATGTGCTCATCGAGGGCAATACCGACAATGTGCCAGTGAGCACTACCAGCGCCAAGATGAAAAATATCCGCAACAACTGGGACCTCTCTGCTCTCCGTGCATCTTCTGTAGTACAGTACTTGCAGGAGCATTTCGGTGTAGACCCCAAGCGTATGACGGCAGGTGGTCGTGGCGAGTACAATCCTCTCACTAGCAATGATACCGAGACAGGCAAGCAACGCAATCGTCGTACTCAGATTATCATTACTCCTAAGCTCGACCAATTCATGGACTTGATAGACAAGGCTCCTGAGGAAAAGTAAAAAGTAAGAAAAAGGGTTTTTAGCATAATAGATTGAAAATAAAGGGTGTGTCATAATAGATTTATGGTGCGCCCTTTTCTGATACTTTCACCCTTATCTCTCCCTTTGGTCAATCCCCCACATCAGTTTTTCTCTCAGGGTTGAGAAGTAACGTTGGTTACGTTGCTTCACGATTCTGATACTATGCGGAGCACGACGGATAAAGAGGCGAGTTTTCTCCGTCATTCGCTCGCTTCTGCCATCGATAGCCACTAGATAATTATGGCTGCGGCTTTCTATGTCGAGGGTAATCTCTGCCGTATCATTGATGACAATAGGACGAATATTCAAACTATGCGGAGCCACTGGGGTCAAACAAAGACTGCCACTCTGCGGAATGATGATAGGTCCACCATTGGAAAGATTGTAGGCAGTAGAGCCCGTAGGCGTAGTGACGACAAGTCCATCAGCCTGATAAGTAACCAGAAACTCCCCATCCACCTGTGTGCGAATACTTATCATCGAGGCATCATCACGCTTCAATACTGCAATATCGTTGAGGGCAAATGGATTGCCTGCAAGCACTCCCCCCTCTGCATCCACCTGGATAACGGCATGTTCCTCTATCTGGCACTCACCAGCATAGAGACTATCGAGTGCCGCCTCTATCTCACTTGGCAACACATCGGCAAGAAAACCCAGTCTTCCCATATTTACACCGATGATAGGCGTACCTTTAGCCCCCACTCTACTCGCTGCCTTGAGAAAAGTACCATCGCCTCCCATAGAGATGACATAATCCACATCGAAATTATAGTCTTCAAATACACCAGCAGCATTCACCTTAACATGTTGGTCGTGAGTGAGAAACTCATAATAGGCATTCTCCACATACACCTCTGCCCCTCGCTTATCGAGATAATCGAGGATTTTTTCGATATTGGCCGACTTCTTGGCTTGGTATTCATTGCCGAAAATAGCAAATTTTAAATGTTGCTTTGCCATAAACATGATAGTTTTTATTTTGCATTCCAATTATTATTCTTACTTTTGCAAATGGGAAAAAGACATCTCATAAATATCCCTTCACGATTGCAAAAGTAATAATATAATTCGAATAATACGACAAAAAACAAATAATTATGGCTAAGGTATACGAATTTCTTGCCAATGCTTCGGTAATGGAAAGCCTCTGCTTATAGTATCTGTGTCTTTTATCCCTCATACCGCAATCGCCGCAGCACGTAGCTTCAGCATACCACGGTGTACGAGGTTTCTTACACTATGATAGTTCATCTGCATGATGTCGCAGATGTCCTCATACTTACGCTGTTCCAAATAATACAAGGTAAATACCTGACGCTGACGCGGAGTCAGTTCCATCATCAAGGCTTTTACCTTATGATTGTTATTGGATTCCCTTTCATCTTTAATGTAGCAATTCTCCACATCATCTTCCATCATGGAAATATGAATATCCTCTACTGCAGTCTCTGTCATATAGTTCTTGCGGCGAAACTCATCAAGCAAGCGATTGCGTAGAGAAATTAGAAGATAAGAGGTTACCTTGAGGACTTGTAGCTCTTGAGTTTTGGCAATAAGTTTGACAAAGACATCTTGCACACAATCTTTTACAAGTTCCCTATCGGTTGTAATACATAGGCCATAATTAAGCAACATTTCTGCGTACATGTCATATAAAGACATAAACGCTTGCTGGTTGCCCTTACGATAAGAGGTTAGCAATGACAGAGCCACCTCTTCTCTTTCTTTAAAGTTGTTGTTGTTTGTTTTCATTTAGGTGTGTACTTTTGTTTAGCAGACGCTGCAAAAGTACTCCAAATGCACGAAAAGCGAAGGGAAAAACAGGCAAATAATAGGTAAAAACTGGTTTTTCGTAGTTTTTACGTTCTATTTTTGCCTTTTTAAATGGCGTCTTATCCTTTTTCGCACTTCTTCGATGTCTATCTCCGAAGCCAGTCCTAAGTCTTCATGTAGATGTTCCAAGATGTATTTTGCGCTCGATATTTCAGCTGACGTATAAGATTTAAACATACTATTGATAGACGCCGACTTCCGGGAATTGTCGTTCAAGCAGGCCGCAAGGTCGCCAAACGCCAACTCCAGGAAGTCCAAATTTAACAAAAGATTCTTTACATTTTCGGTTATCATCAAATCCCTCATCGTCTATCCACTATGTCTTGATTATTCTTACTTTACATGAGGGCAAGAGCCCCCAGCATCCATCACAGCCTGGCCATTCTCGGATGCAGATGCACCACTATAAATGACAACCTTGTCAGGATAAGTCTTACGATATTCGCTCACACTCTTGTACACATCCTGATAGGTTACCTTGCCCGGACGGAGACGGCGCTGATACTGACGAGGAGCCAAGTTCTTGCCGCCTTCTGGGGCATAAAGCCCCTTTTGGGTATAATACCACTGCTCGATATGAATGATGTCCACCACTTTTCTCAACTCCGGGTCGGCGAGTACTGCATCCTGCACATCCTTGTTACAAGACAAGGCTACCAGTACGTGCTTACCCGTCTTAGCCTCCCATTTGCCTACAGTCTGCAGCCAGAACTTAGTAAAGTGGAAAGGCCCGGTATACTCCTCACCGATGCTATGGATCATGTTCGGTTGGTCGGCAAAGGCATCGAGCATATTCCAAATATATTGCTTATGCAACTTATTCATCGTAGGGTTGTCGATATCATAGAAATATTCCGCCACCCATACTCGCTTGTCGCCCGCAAACGGAACGGGCTCGGGAAACACGGTACCATTGATATTGTTGACAGGACGCCAAGGACAGTCTACCCAATGGGCACCAGCCTCTAGAATGTTATGCTGAAAATAGTGTTGATTGATGATCATCAGTCCATTCTTGGCACCCTTCTGCGCCAGCTCCTTAATACGGCTGACGTACCAAGGGTTCAACTTAGTGAGGTCGTACTTGCTTAGTCCATCCCATGCTGTACCCTGACCACTACGCGCAAAAGGCTGTTCATAAAATGGTGCCCAAACATCACCATCACGACGGCGCACACGCTCATGGTCGTCACGACGACGGTCGTACCAAAGACCATAGTTCTGATTGAAGAGTACGATATTATTCGCCTTAAAGTGAGCCACCACACTATCTACACGAGTGGTAGTACCCTGCCCCTCCATTTCGGGTACAAATCGGGTCACAGCATCCGCAATCTTGGGAAAAGCCGAGTAGCGTACACGCCCATTCCACCAAGGAGTATTCTGTCTGCTCCCCTTTAGCAGGGTATCGGCAACCAAGATTTCACCCTCTTTCAAACAAAAGGTAGGAGCCACAGGTTCTTCCTTCGGCTCGAATCCCTTGATTTTATCTACCATAACAGCCCTATTTGGAGAAATGAGAGCCACAAACTTAGCACTGTCGGCTATCCACATCTGCATCGTGACACGTGGCTTGCGAGCCGCCTCCACCTGCTGTTGTGCCTCCTCATAGGTAGGATTGTTGCTCACATTATTGCGCCCTCTTTCGAGCACACGGCACTGAGCAGACACATCTTTGCCTAGACGTTTACTCAAAAGTTTCTCGAAATGGCTCCAAGGCTTAGCATGGTTATTACACTGCTGGAAATCGCCCGTACCATTGAATTGCGCCCAACTAGCATACACATGGTTATTGCTGCCATCGGGCACACTGTCGGCAAAGATACCAGCTGCCGTACATTGATAAGCCAAGCTATTGGCTGTACTCCATCCATTGCCGTAGCCCTCCAAACCGAGATAAGCAAACTTAATGTCATTGCCATCGATGTTTACATTATCGAAGAGCAGACCTGTACACCAAGGGCCTATCGCACCACTGTAGCTTAGCGATTCATAACCATCGCACTGCACAAAGGCATTAGGACCTGCGGCACAGAGACTAGCTACATAATCGTGCATACCATGTTCGGAGTAACAACGCTGAAAGAGGCACTGTTCTCCCATACAGAGGAAGGTACGGCGACGATAGCCACCAATTTCAGATACAGGGTCTTTGGAGATACAATCTTCCACGGTGATGCGGGAGGCGTCTCGCTGGGTAACGACAGCCGACCCTGCCAAATGACGAAAGTTAACCATACGCACCCAACCATCTTTCACCTTATCAATATACACACCATCCCAAGCATGGTTTTCATCCTTCAGATTGGTCGTATCATACTCAGAGTCGATGGTAAGGTTTTCCACGCCCACATTCTGTAAGCGCCAATCGCTGTTGGCGATACGCCGGATGTAGCATTCCCCCATCAGTTTGTCGAGCGACATGGAGAGAGGAACGTCGATTGTCAGCGTACCTTGTGCATCGTTTACCACACGGCGAGTCCACTGCACGTCTATCTCCCCAGGATGCCACCCCCAGTATCCCAGGTCCTTGCCTGCGCCAAAGTCGCTACAGCCCAATTCCCGAATCCACTCCTTGGTAGAAGGGCGCACGATGAGGATTTCCTCACCTGCCTTACAGGTGCCCATATTACCTCTTTCGCCTAGCAAAAACTGGGTATCCCCTATCTTTACATCATCAGAAGCAATCTTGACAGGGTCTCCTACAAGTTGCAGCTGTTTGGCACTTTCAAGATATACTACAGCGCCACGGTCTACCCCTTTCTTAAGAAGCACCGTCTCGTTGCGGTCCATACCTCTCAGCACCACACCCGAAGTCTGAATACGAATCGCCTTGCTGAGTTCGAATGTCCCCTTATCGAGCAGCACCGCTCCACGAAGTCCTGTTTTCTTGTCTTGCCTACGAGCCGACACATAGTCGATGGCTTTCTGGATACGGGCACTCTGGTCGCCCGCCTGCCACTTTACGAATACCACGACTCCTGCATCAGGAATAGGATGCTCGCTCTGGCGATAGCCCACATAGCTGTAATCAAACGGAAAAGGTTGCGCAAATCCTTGCACAACCTCTACCATGGCTAATATCATTATAAAAATATATTTTTTCATACGTATTTTTATAAAATAGACTACATCAACTTACCCTTCTCTGCCAAGGTGTCGTGGTTGTTCTTGAGGTCAGTCCAATCCACCTTCTCCTTGGTACTGATGCCATTGATGTACTTCTCGATGTTGGTATAGCCATCACCAGTACAGTCCTTGTTGGCATCGCTCGGATCGTTAGGGTTCAATCCGTTGGCTATCTCCCACTCGTCTGGCATACCGTCGCCGTCGGAGTCTACGTAAGCCTTAGCCTTCTTGTACTTAGGAAGACCGCCTATCTGACAAATGTCTGTGATGATACCCTGCTTGTAAGAATCCTTGTTGAGACGACGATGCTTGAAGGTACCTTCTTCGTTCTGAGACTTCTCGTCAAGTCCCCACATGTCTCCGTATGGGTTTTTCTTAGGGAGTTTCTTCACATAGTAAGCCTCGCCTGTGCGAACCTCATTGACGATACGCTCATCCACTATATCACGGCAAGGAATCGTTGCACCCACATTATCAAGCACCCTGTCGAAAGTCTGCTCTGATGGGATAATAGTTATGTGAGGCATCGCAAATGGCTCGTTGGAACGCATCAAAGCCTTCACATCCTCAGGAACGCCGTTAGGAAGATCCTTGTCGGCTATCTGAATACCACCGTTCCAGTTGTCATTGGTTACTGCTTCGTTACCCTCTACGATATTTCCTGTAGCATAGATACGACCATACTGAGCCCACGGGAAGAGTTGATTACTGCGACTCTCGCTCTTGACGATGCGGTATCTCACAGGAGAATTCTTGGGAGTCAATGGACCTGGCTTATAATAATTGTTGATAAAGTTGCTCATGGTAGAGAACTCACCACCATCTGCAGTACGATGTACCCAATTGTAAACAATATTGTTGACAAAATTGAAAACGCCACCCCAACCGATAGATGGATTTCGCCCCGTATTGTCAGCCCAAAGGTTACGCATAAAGGTAGAATTCTCACCACCGATGGTGCTACCGAATGCGTGGTTCCATGTATCGAGTGCCTTGGCTGAGAGCGTATTCTGGATGGTCACGTTCACTGTGGGCACCTTGCGCCTTGGCTTGCCGTCGTGCAAGTCGAACATGTGGCGATAGAAAGAAATATTCTCATCGAGTCCAAACTCGCAAGAGCAGTGGTCGATCATGATATTGCCCACAGGATTGCCACCGAACGCATCCTCACGATACCATACATGGGTATTTCCGCGACGAAAACGCATGTGACGCACAATGACATCATGCGTATCTACCTGAAAAGACTCACCTGTAATCTGGATTCCTTCGCCAGGGGCTGTCTGACCAGCAATCGTGATATAAGGAGCACGAACGATAATAGGAGTCTTCAGCTCGATAGTACCACATACATTGAATACGATGATTCGGGCACCTCCCTGTTCACAAGCCCAGCGAAATGAGCCTGGACCATCATCATTGAGATTGGTCACAGTCAAGACTTTGCCACCACGGCCACCAAAAGTAAACATGCCTCCACCCTCGGCACCAGGAAATGCAGGAATCTTAGCCTGGCGCAAGTCGTATGGACGAGATGCCCATGGCACGTAAGGACGCCCTGCCATAGCTTCTTGCTTTACTATAGGGAATGCTACTGCCCATGCAGAGTCTGAATGAGCTGTCCAAACTGCTTCCAAAGAATCGAATTTCGCTTGAGCAGCCTTGGTAATCTGAGGATACTGTGCGAAGGTTGCGGCTGGCATCATCGTGAGAGCCATCGCAGCCAAAAACATCTTAGTCTTTTGCATTGTTCTTAAATTGTTTGTCTTCTATTATCCCAAAGACGCACATTTGCCGCTTTTGTACTCACATACTTCCGAAAAAATACTGAGACTAGTGGCGAAAATATCAAGCCTCGCACCATTGTATGAAGAAATGATGGCATTACGGTTTACTCCCCGCAATGCCATCATATTACCTTTATCGGATGAAGAGCAACTCACGATACTTGGGCAATGTCCACAGTTCGTCGGCCACAAGCAATTCGAGCTTGTCTATCTGATAACGGATTTCCTCCATCTTTGGAGCTACCGTGTCATGATAAGCCACAGCCTTTTCCCTCTCGCTCTCTATTTTGTTAGCTACCTTGCGAGCGTTCACCAATGCTTCCACGCCACGCTCGATAGCCTCCGTACGCTCGGCAATCTCCTTGATAATCTTCACGTTGCGGGCAGTCAACTGCTTGCCTTCCTCGCCTCCGAAGATATTGATCATGCCTTCCACGTTCTTCGCCAAACGACTCTGATAGTGGGTGGCCACGGGGATGATATGGTTCATTGAGAGGTCGCCCATCACGCGGGCCTCTATCTGTATCTTCTTGGTGTAGGTCTCCCATTTCACCTCGTTGCGGGCTTTCAGCTCCGCCTCGCTCATCACGTTGGTCTTGGCAAACATCTCTATGCTCTGCTTGTCGAGATAGCGGTCGAACACTACCGGACAGGAAGCCTCGCAGTCCAAGCCTCGCTTCTCGGCCTCTTCCTTCCACTCGTCGCTGTAGCCATTGCCATCAAATCGGATGGGCTTGCAGGTCTTGATGTCCTCGCGTACAATATCTATAATAGCGGAAGTCTGGTCCTCGCCCTTGGCTATCAAGGCATCCACACGGGCCTTGAAGTCTTCGAGAGCCTCAGCCACAGCGGCATTCAGCACGATGAGCGAAGAGGCACAGTTGGCCTCGCTACCTACGGCACGAAACTCGAAGCGGTTGCCGGTAAAGGCGAACGGAGAGGTGCGGTTGCGGTCGGTATTGTCTATCATCAGCGTAGGAATCTCGGGGATGTCTATCTCCATGCCCTTCTTGCCTGCCACGTCGAAGAGCTCGTCCTTGTCGGCTTTCTCGATATGGTCGAGCAGGTCGGAGAGCTGTTTTCCCAAGAAGGAGGAGATGATGGCAGGAGGAGCCTCGTTGGCGCCCAGGCGATGGGCATTGGTGGCACTCATGATGGATGCTTTCAACAAGCCGTTGTGCTTGTATACGCCCATCAAGGTCTCCACGATGAAGACCACGAAACGGAGGTTGTCCTCTGGTGTCTTGCCGGCAGCGTGGAGCAGGATGCCCGTATCGGTGGTAAGGCTCCAGTTGTTGTGCTTGCCCGATCCGTTTACGCCGGCGAAAGGCTTCTCGTGCAAGAGCACTCGGAAGCCGTGCTTATGGGCCACGCGCTTCATCAGGCTCATCAGGAGCATATTGTGGTCTACTGCGAGGTTACATTCCTCGTAGATGGGAGCCAACTCAAACTGGTTGGGAGCCACCTCGTTGTGGCGAGTCTTGCAAGGAATGCCAAGTTCGAGTGCCTGGATTTCCAAGTCTTTCATAAAGGCCTGCACGCGCTCGGGGATGGTACCGAAGTAATGGTCGTCCATCTGCTGATTCTTGGCAGAATCGTGTCCCATGAGGGTACGACCAGTCAGCATCAAGTCGGGGCGAGCCGAATAGAGGCTCTCGTCCACCAGGAAGTATTCCTGCTCCCAACCCAGATTGGTCTGTACCTTTTTCACATCGGGATTGAAATAATGGCACACTTCGGTAGCAGCCTCGCTCAAGGTATGGAGCGAACGGAGCAATGGAGCCTTATAGTCAAGGGCTTCTCCTGTATAGGAAATAAAAATGGTAGGGATACAAAGGGTATCGTCGATGATGAAGACGGGCGATGTGGGATCCCAAGCGGAATAGCCACGAGCCTCAAAGGTGTTGCGGATACCGCCGTTGGGGAAGGAGCTGGCGTCAGGCTCCTGCTGCACGAGCAACTTGCCGGAGAATTCCTCTATCATGCCTCCCTTGCCATCATGCTCCACAAAGGCATCATGCTTCTCGGCAGTGCCCTCTGTCAAGGGCTGGAACCAGTGTGTATAGTGAGTTACCCCGTTCTCCTCTGCCCAAAGCTTCATGCCAGCAGCTACGGCATCGGCAATGGAACGATCCAGACGCGTACCGTTGTCTATCACGTCGATGAGCTTAGCATACACATCGGAGGGCAGATACTTGTACATCTTCTGGCGGTTGAACACATACTTGGCGAAATACTCGGAAGGGCGCACCTTGGGTGTCTCCACCTCCACAGGTCGCTTCTTGAAGGCCTCAGCCACGACCTCAAATCTCAAATTAGCCATTCTTTTATTTGTTTATTTATAAGTTTGCGAGTGCAAAGGTACGAAATAATTGGCAGAATGCTAGCAAATCGGCGTTTTTTTTAACAAAAATCACTTTTACAAGATTCT
>CAVKLF010000071.1:0-10256 GCA_963657075.1 bacterium
ATCACTTTCATATTTACGCAGTATTTTATTTCACGCTGCAAAGTTACAACTTTTCTGCCTAAGTAACCATAAACGGATTACGGAAAGAATGAGACAAATTACGGAAGAATCATAGAAAAACGTTCTCCATCGACAAAAGAAGCAAAATGGCAGAGATCAAAGTAAAAAAATAATCAAAACATTTGTAGTATTCAGAAAATAATATTACCTTTGTCGCCAAGAAAAGCCTAGTGAGCGCAAGCCCACTCTGCATACAAACATTTCTCACCATTAACATCGATACGAAAATGATGAATATCGAAGAATACAGAGCAGCCATCTTGCAGTGCTTGCTCGATGCTAAGAACGAAGACGGAACACCAGTCATCAGCGAAAAGGAAGCCCACGAGGCGCTCAATGCCTTCACCGATGACGAGCTGCAAGACGGAATCCTATGGAACACACCCCAAGACGTGGCAGAAATTATACTGGAAGGATAAGTTTTACCCGCTTCTTCCTCAAGCAGACCAAGGGCAGTGCAGCAAGAAAGTAGGCTTATCCGCAAAAAGAATACCCTTTTTCTTTGCACATTCCAAATATTATTTGTACTTTTGCACCGCTAAAGCGACGAGGTCTTCCAAAATACTCGATCGCAAAGAGCAGAAAAGAAAGATTTTTACCGGTAAAAAGAGATATTAGATCATGAAGATAGAAAACGAAATCATTAGCTCGGTCATCGCCGCGGTGAAGGAGCTTTATGGTCAGGATGTACCTGAGAAGATGGTCGCCCTGCAGAAGACCAAGAGTAATTTCGAAGGTAACCTCACCCTCGTCGTATTCCCATTCCTCAAGATGTCGAAGAAAACTCCTGAGCGCACAGCTCTGGAAATAGGCGACTACCTCGTGGACCACTGCACAAATGTGGTGGCAGACTACAACGTGGTAAAGGGATTCCTGAACCTTTCTATCGCCCCTGCTGCATGGGTAGGACTCCTGAACGACATCCACGCCGACGAGAAATTCGGCGAGAAGCCTGTCACGGAGAGCAGTCCGCTCGTGATGATCGAGTACTCTTCTCCTAACACCAACAAGCCTCTCCACCTCGGCCATGTCCGCAACAACCTGCTCGGTTGGTCTCTGGCTCAGATTATGGAGGCCAACGGCAACAAGGTAATCAAGACCAATATCGTAAACGACCGCGGTATCCACATCTGCAAGTCAATGCTGGCTTGGCTCAAATGGGGCAATGGTGAGACCCCTGAGACTTCAGGCAAGAAGGGCGACCACCTCATCGGCGACTACTATGTGGCTTTCGACAAGCACTACCGTGAGGAAATCGCCGAACTGAAAGCACAGTACGAGAAGGAAGGAATGACCGAAGAGGCTGCTACCGAAAAGGCAAAGGCAGAAGCTCCGCTCATCAAGGAGGCTCACGAGATGCTCGTAAAGTGGGAGCACAATGACCCCGAAGTTCGTGCCCTCTGGGAGAAGATGAACAGCTGGGTTTACGCTGGTTTCGATGAGACCTACAAGATGATGGGCGTAGGCTTCGACAAGATATATTATGAGTCGAACACTTACCTGGAGGGTAAAAAGAAGGTAGAGGAAGGCTTGGAAAAAGGTCTCTTCTTCCGCAAGGACGACAACTCGGTGTGGGCAGACCTCACCAACGAGGGACTCGACCAGAAACTCTTGCTCCGCTCTGACGGCACTTCCGTCTACATGACCCAGGACATCGGCACTGCCGACCTCCGCTTCAAGGACTTCCCCATCGACAAGATGATCTACGTGGTGGGCAACGAGCAGAACTATCACTTCCAGGTGCTCTCCATCCTCCTCGACCGCCTCGGTTTCAAGTGGGGTAAAGACTTGGTTCACTTCTCATATGGCATGGTAGAGTTGCCTAACGGCAAGATGAAGAGCCGCGAGGGAACGGTGGTGGACGCCGACGACTTGATGGCAGAGATGATCAAGGACGCTCGCCAGACCAGCGACGAGCTGGGCAAGTTTAAGGACATGAGCGAGGAAGAGCGTCAGGAGATTTCACGCATTGTGGGTCTCGGCGCACTGAAGTACTTCATCCTCAAGGTGGACGCTCGCAAGAACATGCTCTTCAACCCTGAGGAAAGCATCGACTTCAATGGCAACACAGGTCCGTTTATCCAGTACACCTATGCTCGCATCCGCAGCATCATGCGCAAGGCCGCAGCCGATGGCATTGAGATTCCTGCACAGTTAGGTGCCGACGCTCCTATCAACGAGAAGGAGATTGACCTCATCCAGAAGATGAACGAGTTTGCCGCAGCTGTGGCTGACGCAGGCAACAACTACAACCCTGCCGGCATCGCCAACTACTGCTACGAGCTGACCAAGGAGTTCAACCAGTTCTACCACGACTACAGCATCCTCAATGCTGAGAGCGAGGCAGAGAAGACCACACGCTTGGTTCTCGCTGCCAACATCGCCAAGATTCTGAAAAACGGAATGGCACTGCTCGGCATCGAGGTACCAGAGAGAATGTAATATTTACATAAAGATATAATAACCTACAATTTAATAAAGAATATTGACTATTGACAAATAATGAGCACCCCCAGAGCCAGACTCTGGGGAATGCTCATTTGCTTTTTTATAGCCCTAAGTTCTTTTATTATAATTAAGGTATAGGAAAAAAATGAGTAACATGCCTCAAAACCCTCCCTCATGGAGAAACGATACTGTATTGCCTTTGCCCAACGAGGTAAAGGCTAATGCTTGGGCTGTGGACGCAGCCTGCTCAGGCAACCCTGGTCCGATGGAATATCAGTGCATCGACCTACAGACAGGAGCACAAGTGTTCCACTACGGTCCCATCCACGGCACCAACAACATCGGCGAGTTTCTCGCCATAGTCCACGCCCTCGCCCTCATGCAGCAAAGAGGCATTACCGACAAGGTAATTTATAGCGACAGTGTAAACGCCCAACTATGGGTAAACAAAAAGCAATGCAAGACCAAGCTAGAGCGCAACGCCAAGACCGAGCAGCTCTACCAGATTATCGCCCGCGCCGAAAACTGGCTCCGCACACACCCCATTGCCACTCCTATCCTCAAGTGGGAAACTAAGAAATGGGGCGAAATTCCTGCCGATTTCGGCAGAAAGGGATAAACTTTCAGAATATGGAAGGTTTCAATATTTGGGAAGTCTTCACCACACAGATTAAGTAAAGCCTGTTGTCTCTATTGTCGTAAAATCACGAAATCATCGTCGTAAACTATCATCCTCAGCACTATCATACACGAAAAGAAGACAAGGAAGACTGCATCTGCTACAAGCTACCGCTTGTCTTGTTTTATGAAATGATATATTGTTCTTTAGAAAGTTACAAATGCCTTGATGCACTTTGCTGATAGATCATCGCAAGTCTTCTTTTCGTAATATGACAGGTGGCACACAGATGGTGCCTTTTTTGTTTTAAGTTCTTATTTATTCTAGGGCAAAATTACTAAAAAACATGGAGGTTCACAAGGGCGTTTTGAGCGATTTTGCTCCAGATGGTCACAGAAAGGCAATATGTGGCAAAGCATAGCATTTATGCGGTCGCATTTCGTTTTTGACCTTTTCAAGTTTTCTATGCAAAGGGGAGAAAAGCCCTCGACAAAAAGGTCACTTGCCTACGTTTTTCATACAAACATTTGCTTTTCTCAACTTTTTTCCGTAATTTTGCGTTATCAAACCGAATATTAACATGATGAAGGCACGAAACTATATATTGCTACTGATAGCCTGCATCGGATGGCTACTGGTAGCCTCCTGTTCCAAGAAAGAGCGGGAGGATGACTCATGGTACAAGCCCATAGACGATTTCGTCAACACCCATCTACCCCTGATGCAGACCAACCCCGACTCCATGGCGATGCTCGTGAGACAACTGCCTTGCGACGGCAACCCTGAACTGGTGAAGCAATGGAAGAGGCTCCTCGTGGCCAAGTGCCATTATCTGAAGGGAGAAGATGCAAAGGCCACATCGCTCATAGACTCGGCGAATGCCTTCTGCCGCAACCATCCTGGGCAGAAAGCTACTTACAAGATACAATCGTATGCCGATAACCTGAGGGGCGTACTTTTTCAGGTTGTTCCAGAGAGAGACTCAGCCCTGGTCTATTACAAGAAAGCATACCAGGGACTGATGCGCCTGGACAACAGAAACAATGCCATAGACATCTGCATCAATGCCGCCGATGTCTGCCGCCAACAAGGAAAGCTCGCCGATGCCACCTCTTGGTATCGCCGCGCCAACTTCCTCGCCGACTCTCTCCACATCGACGAGTCGCAAAACAGCATCCTTGCCGGACTGGGACAGGTGTACAATGACCTGCAAAACTACCAACTGGCCCATTACTACTTCAGTAAGGCAGAGAAGCAGTATCCGCCACAGAACCCCAAGGACACCTACTTTTTCTACAACAGTTGGGGAAACGTATACAGCAGCCAAGGCAAATCTGCCGAAGCCTTGCGATGCTTCATCAAGGCCCAGAAGGCAACTCAAAGCATGAACCAGTCTTTCATGACAGCAGTGGTAGATGCGAACCTCGGACAGACTTACCTGGAACTCAACCAGCTCGACTCTGCCCAGAAGTACCTAGCCAGCACCTCTGAGTACTTTATGCAGAAACCCGACATGCAGAGCGACGTCCAGTTTTACATCGACGGTCTGAGGGCTGCGCTAGCCATCAAGCAGAACCATCTGAACAAAGCCTATGCTATCCTGCAGAAGCCTTACGTGCTCTCCAAGATGTCGCCCAACTATCTCTACCTCTACCATCGCGGTCTGGCCTCGCTCTACGAGCGCAAGGGCAACTATGCCAAGGCATTGGAGTACAGGAAGATGATGAGCCAATACGATGATTCCCTGCGCAATGCCATCATGCGATCGAATGTAGGAGAGAGCGAACTGCGATTCAAGCAAGACACCGCCATTATCCGCCGCGACCTGAGCCTGCAGGCTGCCCAAGCGCAAGCCCAGTCGTCCAGAGTAATTTTCCTGCTCATCATCGGCCTGCTCACTATCGGCGTGCTCTCCATGGTGATGTTCTATCGCTACAAGTCGCTGCGCCATCGCCATCAGCACAATCAGGAGCTGGGGCGCATGCTGGCACTCAAGATGGAGAACGTGCGCAACCGCTTCTCACCCCACTTCGTCTTCAATGTACTCAACGTATTTGTCTCGGCGCTGCCCAAAGGCGTGAGCGCCAAGCCCTTGCAACTGCTGATACAGGTACTCAGAGCCAACCTGCTCACTTGCGACAAGGTGGCTGTAAGTCTGGAGGAGGAATTGCGGATGGTAACCAGTTACGCCACCCTTCGCCATGTTACCAACCCCTTCCTGCCCATGCCCGAGATAGAGATTGGCCCCGATGTAGACATGGCAGCCCAACTGCCGTCCATGATAGTGCAGATACCTGTAGAAAACGCCTTGAAGCATGCCTATGTGGGCATGGAGGAGACGGGCGAGAAACCTAGGCTGAAGATACATATACGGATGGAACAGGACTTGCTGCGAATAGACGTAATGGATAATGGTTGCGGCGGCGCGGCACTGGGACAGCGCAAGAAAAGCAACTCGGCGGCGAGTACGGGCACAGGACTGAAGATTCTGCACAGCACCGTCGACAATCTCAACGCCTATAACCGCAAGAAAATGTTTTTCCGCATACAGAGCGTGAAGGGCAGCGAAGGCTCGATGCCGCCCTCCTTGCGGCAAGAGACGGACGGACAGACGGCTAAGGGAACCTGGGTGAGCATCGGAGTGCCATCCGATTATGATTTTAAAGTGTATGATTTATGAGTGTTCGAGTAGTGATAGTGGACGATGAGCCACAGTGTATTTTGCGGTTACAGACAGACCTTGCTGCCTTAGACGACTTTGAGGTAGTAGCCACCTCTTCGTCTGCCACATCTGCCAAGACCCTCGTCATGGGCATGCAGCCCGATGTATTGTTTATAGACATGGAGATGCCCGGGCTTACCGGGGTAGACGTGGTACAGTCGCTTCAGGGCGAGATGAGCAACAATCTCATCGTAGTATTCTATTCCGCCTTCGACAAGTATATGCTTGATGCCTTGCGTGCCTCAGCGTACGATTTTCTGCTCAAGCCTTACAACGAGGAGGAGCTGGAGGTGGTGGTGGAGCGCATTCGCCAGAAGATGATGGAGGACAAGTCAGAAAGCAATGGCTTGCAGCAAGAGTTGCTGACCCTGGAAGGCACTGCGTCGAAACAAGTGGCTGTGCAAACCGTCAGTGGACTACTGATGGTTCGCACAGAGGAAGTGTTTGGATGCTTCTTCGATGAGGAAAGCCATTTATGGTATTTGCGGATGACGAATGGTGCAGAGCACAAACTGAAGAAACAGACTACGGCGAAGATGGTGCAGTCGATTTCCTCCTCCTTTGTACAAGTGCGCCAAGACTGCATCATCAACCTAGACTATCTGGTAAGCATCGAGAACTACACGTTGCGCTGCATCTTCATGCCTCCCTTCGACCAGGAGGAAATCATCGCGTCGCGGCGCTGCTACAAGACCGTAAAGGAGAAGCTGGAGATATTGTAGATCCTAGATTCTAGAAATTGACTCCAAAGTTGAGTTGCAGACTACCATTGTGAGAAGTGTCGAAGGTGTCGTGGCAGATATTGGTGAGTCCAATGTCGTAGGTCAGGTCACAATAGAACATGTCGTACGCAATGCCGCATCCTATACGCAGACCGCCATCCAGTCGCTGGAAATTCCTGTCGGAGAAAGAATCTTCAGCCTCTCGCTCCTCGAAATTCTTCATCTTACCGCTTACGCCTACCCCAAAATATCCACCCACTTGTGGCTGGATGGAGAAGTGCGAGTCTACATCGTACTTGTATTTCAACACGACTGGAATTTCCAAATAGTTGAGGTCGTAAGTCATCTTCTTACCCGCAGAGAGGTTTTTCTTTCCACCTTTCTCTATATACGCCAATCCTGCCTCCAAGTACAGGGGCTGCACATTGCTGAGCGGAATGCCTGCCACTATACCCACGTTAAGCCCCGTCTGCCAGTTGCCCCCGTCGAGACGGGAGTCATCAGAACTCACGTAAGAGAAGGCCGGACCTATTCTGAAACCAAAGTAAGGCGTGCCAGTATCTTTCTGCTGACGATGACCATAGTCGAGGTGCCCAGTACGCTCGTTGTAATAACGGCTATTTCGGTAATTCTGTGCCGATATGGGCAGTGCAGTCAGCACTATGCCCAAGATGATGAGAACAGTCTTTTTCATATACTTTGCATGATTTAGTTGTACATTTTTGTGGGCACTGCCGAAGAATGCCCTTCCATCTTTCTACGGATGCAAAATTACTTCTTATCCGAAAGACAACCATCGGATTATCCCTAAAGGATGGAGGGGAAAACCCTAAAAGGCGATGGATATGTTAAAATGACAGGTTCGGAGCGTTAAATTTCAATACTCAGGCGTTCCTTGTCAAACCGGATGCCTTTACGCTCTATAAAACGGGAGAGGCTGCCACTGGCAGCCAACTCCTGGGGCGTACCTGTAGACAGGCATTGCGGCTCCATGAGCCAGAGATAATCGGAAAGCCGAAGCGCCAGCTCCACATCATGGGTAGAAAGCAGAATGGTCTTGTGCTCTTCGTGCGCCAATCGACGCAACATCTGCAGCGTGTCTACCTTGCTCGGAAAGTCGAGGAAGGCGGTAGGCTCATCTAGAATGATGATATGAGTTTGCTGGGCGAGAGACTTGGCTATCATCACCTTCTGTCGCTCTCCGTCGCTCAATTCATGTATGTGGCGAGAGGCGAGTGGCAAGATACCTACTTGGCGTAAAGACTCGGAGACGATAGTAGCATCTTCCGCCGATAATGTGCCCCAAAAACTCGTGTAGGGCGAACGGCCGATACCTACCACCTCGCTCACGGTAAGCTGGGCCACATCAGGTCTTGATGTAAGCACGATGCTCACTTCCCTGGAAAGGTCGTGGGCGGAATAAGCAGAAAATGGTTTGTCGTGAAGAAAGATTTCTCCATCCAGTGCAGGCAGAAAACCTGCCAGGGTTCGCAGCAGGGTAGACTTCCCCACCCCATTGGGGCCGATAAGGCAAGTGAGGCGGTCGCAGGGAAGTGAGGCATAGATAGAATTGGCTACCCTTCGAGACAAGCGTTTCGAACGGTAGCCTATACTTAGATTCTGTAATTTTATCGCAGACTCCATTTACTTGGCAGCCAACACTTCCACCTCTACGAGTGCGCCCTTGGGTAACTTCTCTACAGCCACTGCCGAACGAGCTGGATAAGGCTGACTGAAGAACTCGGCATAAACCTCGTTCATAGCAGCGAAATCATCCATACTGTTCAGATAAACAGTAGTCTTTACCACGTGAGAGAGGTCAGTACCAGCAGCCTTCAGAATGTTCTGTGCGTTGGTGAGACTCTGGCGAGTCTGTTCCTTGATGCCTCCCTCTACAAAATTACCTGTAGCTGGGTCGATAGGAATCTGACCAGATGCAAATACGAAACCGTTTACTTCGATAGCCTGGCTGTATGGACCGATAGCAGCAGGCGCATTGTCTGTGTGAATTGCGTTCATAATCTTTCTTGTTTTTATTTTTTATTTGAGTTTACTCAACTTTCACTCTTCGTTCTTCACTCTTCCCTCTTCACTCTTCACTCTACACAATATACAACTGATATCCTTTTTCCTCTAGAGCCTTCTTGATAGCCTTCACATGCTCCTCATCGCGAGTCTCCATCGTCATACGGAGCACGCAAGCATTCACCTTGTTACGATTGGCAGAACGGTCATGGTGAACCCCCGTGATATTTCCGCCGAGGCTGGC
The DNA here is from genome assembly GCA_963657075.1 of bacterium. Lineage (GTDB taxonomy): Bacteria > Bacteroidota > Bacteroidia > Bacteroidales > Bacteroidaceae > Prevotella. The sequence continues at coordinate 8,841 of CAVKLF010000071.1, forward strand.
GATAACAGAAGCCACATCCACCAATTCTCCCGGCTTGTCGTCCAGCTCCATCTCGATGGTGCAGAGACGACCACTCTTGGCAAGACCGCGGTTGATGACACGGTTCAGAATCGTCACATCGATATTACCGCCACTCACTATACAGATGGTCTTCTTACCCTTCACGGGCACCTTATTGTACATCACGGCAGCCACGCTGGCTGCGCCAGCCCCCTCAGCCACCATTTTCTCGCTCTCGATGAGTTTCAGGATGGCAGCGCAAATCTCGTCCTCGCTCACGGTAACTATCTCATCCACGTACTTGGAACAAGTCTCGAAGGTCAATACGCCAGGTTCCTTCACGGCGATGCCATCGGCTACAGTAGCCACGCTGGGCAATTTCTCCTGCTTATGGTCGTGCAGGCTCTGCACCATGCTGGCAGCCCCCTCAGCCTGAACACCATAAACTTTTACGCTCGGATTCAGAGACTTGATGGCAAAGGCTACGCCCGAGATGAGTCCGCCACCACCTACTGGCACTACGACCGCCTCTACATCAGGCAGTTGGTCAAGGATTTCGAGACCGATAGTGCCTTGTCCAGCAATGACATTCTCGTCGTCAAAAGGATGCACGAAGGTGTAGCCGTGTTCATCCCTCAGTTCCAAGGCTTTCTGGTAAGCATCATCGTACACTCCTGGTACAAGGCAAACCTCCGCTCCCAATCGCTTGGTAGCCTCCACCTTGCTGATAGGCGCACCCTCTGGCAGGCAGATAAGGCTCTTTACCCCCATCGCAGTAGCGCCAAGAGCCACGCCCTGTGCATGATTACCAGCCGAGCAGGCGATAACGCCCTTCGCCTTCTCCTCCTCAGAGAGTTGTGAAATCTTATAGTAAGCACCACGAATCTTGAACGACCCCGTCTTCTGCAAGCATTCAGGCTTGAGATAGACATCGCTCTCTGGGTTGATTCTAGGTGTATGAACCAGCTCAGTCTTTCTGATTACCTTGCTCAGCACGAAGCGAGCCTTGTAGAAATTGTCTAGTTGTAACATTCTGCTGATATATGTTTTTTGTATTCTTTTGCCTGTCCAATGTGGCTTCATTGTACACATTTGGTTGCAAAGTTACTGCAAAGTGAGGATAATACAAAATAAATCTGTTTAATTTTTGTTTAGTAATAGTAAATTCAGCTTTCTGAAGTGTAGGAAGTTAAAGAAGTTAAGGGAAGTTAGGGGGAAGTTAAGGGACAACAGCCCTACTTACTTATGACAAGATTCCTGCAAAAAAGGTGTTGTCCCTTAACTTCACAGCTCTCGTAGAGAGCGATAACTTCTCTTAACTCCCCTTAACTTCCCAACTTTCTGTACTTCAGAAAGTTGAGTTATAAGAATCAAGAAAGAATCCTATAATAAGGGATTGAAAGGGTGAGCAAATTG
>CAVKLF010000072.1:0-10127 GCA_963657075.1 bacterium
ATATTCGCTTCTTTTTTTCTCTTATTGCCATAGCTCTATCATTGTCTTTTGCCTAAATCGGCATTGTTGGTGCAAATTTACGATAAATATTTGATAAAGCCATCATTTTTTAGATATTTTTTAGCTGAACGTCCGTTCAGGTACTTTTGGGTAAGCTCGTGCTCGGGGTGCTTGAACACTTCCTCGGCGCTGCCTTCCTCGATACCAAACAAGAAGAACTCAAGGGAACGGGCGTGTATGGAGATTTCGTGTCTGTCGGCAAAAACAAATGAAGCACATTTTTATATAAATAAATGTTACTTTTCTTGCAGATTCGATAAAATTGTGCTATTTTTGCAGACAGCAAGGAGGGAACTCCATTCCCCTTGACAAAGAAGGCAAATTAGTTGCCGAGCGTTGCGCCGAGATGTGCGCGGAATATATGAAAGCAGAATCCTAACCCTTTAATAGTCCATCTTATGCCAAGAGCCAATGGCCCCATCGGGTACATCGAACACCGTTCTCCCCAGAAGGACGAGAACGGAGAGTATATCATCCATCCCCAGTTCGTGCAGAGGGAACTCTACGACCTCGACCACATGGCCAAGGACTCGCAAGGCCGCTGCATGGCGAACCGCGCGCAGTTCTTCTCCGTGATGTCCTCGGTGGAGGACCTCGTGCTGCGAGCCTTGGGCGACGGCAAGGCCGTGCGGCTGGGCGACATCTGCACCATCCGTCCGAAGCTGTGCGTGAGACGGCATGAGGACAAGAACGGGATGGAATATAGGAAGACCTTCCATGAGGGCGACCGCATCCCTGCCAACGAGGTGCAGGTGTGCGGCTTCGAGATTCAGCCCACCAAGGAGTTTATGGATGCTTTCTCCATCCATCATTACAGGGGCTGCAGCCGTTCGGTGCATCACCTGAAGATGCCCGCCGCCTCGGAAGACAAGGAGAAGGCATATGTCATCGACCAGTGTAAGAGGCAGGGATATGTCACGGTGAATGATTTCGTGAGCCATTTCGGCGTGTCGAAATACCATGCCCGCAAGGTGCTTAGCGGCTATTGCGAGATGCCCGCCGGCTGGCTCCGGTGCTACAAGCAAGGCCCCATGATGTTGTATCGGCTCAAGTAGGGGGTGTCTGACGGTCGTGGGAAGATTGCTCCACCTCCGTCGTTCGCCCGTTCTACGTCCGTGAGATTGTCGTTCCACGGTCGTGGAACGAGCGCATCAACGTCTTTCTCACCCCATCATAGTTGCCTTCGTTACCCCTTCATGTCGTACTTCTTCACCCCTTCATGATAGTATCCGTAATCCTTCGTGTCGTACGTCATCATCTTTGCCCCACTTTTTCGCTCTTTTCCCTTTGCCGTTTCGAGATAAAAGCGTATCTTTGCAGCGTAGAACTATAAAAAAGGAGAAAATATGCCAAAGATATTTGAATATTTCGGGTTTATCTTCTTGTTTTATTCTAACGAACATGAGCCGATACACGTTCATGTCATGAAGGAAGGACATGAAGCTATATTTGAAATCATCTTGGAAAATGGCGAACTTGTAGAAATACAACGAAGAGCATCTAATAAGGTGCCACCATTAAGTGAGAAAGACTCTGCAACAGCAGAGGCCTTTGTAAAGAAGTATTACAAGAATATCGTAGATAAATGGGTAAACTTCTTTATCTATAAGAAAAGAGTACGTTCAACTAAAATAACGAAGAAATTATGAACTTGAGCATTGTTTCTGCGAAATATATTGCACCATTGAAGGTGGAGTTGCGTTTTAATGATGATACCGTTAAAACGATTGATGTAGGTGCTTTCATCAAGAAGCATCCACATCCTCAGTATAACTCATATTTGAACGAAAGTAAGTTCAAGAAGTTCAAGATTGAGTTTGGTAATATCGTTTGGGGTAAGGATTGGGACTTGATATTCCCAATAGATAAGCTTTATGCAGGTGTTTGTTGCTAATCCGAAGAGTTAAGTAGGGTCATTAGCGAACTGTCTTTGTCGAGTGCGCCAAACACGATTTCTTGCGCTTGCTCCATCACGAACTTGTTTCTTGCCAAGGCATGCTCCTTGGTGTTGCGTGGATGGTCGGAGAGGGACAGTACGAGGGCTTCTGCCCGCTCGGTGGCAGCTTGGATTTCCGAGGGGAGAACCTTGTACATTCGGCGGGCAAGCACGATGATGACGGGGATGTGGCGCTTGAGCAAGATGTGGAGCACATCCTGTTCCAGTTTCGTCTGAAAACCGCTGATGATGCAAGATTCCTTGGGCACGTTCATCGCCCAGTCGAAACTCCTCATGATGTCTCGACTGGTTGTCTTGCTGGAGCAAAGGAAGGCTGTCTTCCTTCGGTCAAGCAATTCCATGTTGCCAATATGTGATTGTATCTCCGCCATTTTGTTAGCACATTCTTCTTTTGCAAAGATACAACTATTTGCCTGAATATCAAAGAATATCCTCGCCTTTTTGCAGATTTTTCGCACATTTTCCTTTGCCGTTTCAATATAAAAGCGTATCTTTGCAGAAGATTTAATAGAAAAAGGAGATAAATTATGGGAGCAATCAGTTTGCAGGCTGCACAGAATGACATTATCCGTCAGGTGCTCAATACGCAAGACATACATCTTTTAGATAAGATAAAGAGTCTCTTTATAATGAAAGAGAGTAGTGATGCGTGTTTGGTTAGCGAAGAACCTTGTATGGCTAAAGAAGAGATTCTTTCAGGATTTGATGAGGCGCTTCAAGAATTGAAATCTTATCGTGAAGGAAAATTGAAACTAAGACCTGTGGAGGAAGTTTTGAATGAGTTGTAAAATATATACTTTCCCTTCTTTTGATAAAGAGCTTAAACGGTTAAATAAGCGCTATAAATCATTGAAGTCGGATATTTCTGAGTTAATGAAAGAATTGAAAGATAATCCTACTTTGGGAGCTGATTTAGGAGGTGGTTTGCGTAAAGTTCGTTTGGCAATCAACTCAAAAGGGGTGGGAAAAAGTGGAGGCGCTCGTATCATAACGTTAGTTCTGTCGGAAGTTGAAGATGGCTTGGGCTTATTATATATTTATGATAAATCTGAGCGAAGTACCATAAAGGGAAAAGAGCTAAAAGAGTTGTTGAAAAAGAATGGAATTATTTGATGTTCTTAAACGAACTGAATAGGGAAGATAGTATTCCCCAGTCGCCGATGCCGCATATGGCAGAGCGACTGGGGATTGCTTTTTATTCCTCTTCCTTGTTCAACTCATCACCCATGCGATACTTGATGTCGTAGTTGATGATGAAGTCCAGCTCCTCCTCCGTAAAGCCGTAATGCTTGGCGAGAAGCTTGTCGATCTCGTCGATGATGGGCTTGGAGAGCTTCATGTAAAATTCGTCATATTCAACCCTTCCTGAAGTCTTATAATTGTATACTCTTCTTTGGCTTTTTGCTATCATGTCCTTTGATAGTTTATTGGCTAATGAACAAAGATGGGTATCTTCCTCACTATTGGTTGTGTATTTGAATGATACAATTTCAGGCTTGTTAAGGTGATAACAATCTGAGTTTGTAATCCACCAAATAAAAAATAGTGAACTATTAAGAATACAGCTGGCAATTTTTACAGATTTAGAGTCCTCGAATGTGATGGTCTTTAATTGGGTAGTGATACCTTCTCCATCTCTTTCGCTCTTGAAGTAAGGGACAAATGAATGTGAACGAATCCAATTTACCGGAGCATTATGATATAAACATTTCTCTTTACCATTTTCAGTATAGAAGAAAGTATGCTCTTTTTGCATTTTATCAAATGCACTTATTGCATAAGGAGATGCTATCTTTCCTATTATATTATTATATGTATAGCGAGAATCCTCATTATATCTTATTCTTCTGAATAGTATATTACGCTCCTCTGCATACCAACGAGTATATTTTGTAGAATATGTACCTTTATAAGCGTTAGATACGATGAAGATACACAGGCGGAACTTCACACCCTCAAAAAGTTTTTGGGGGTTTGCGTCTGCACTTAAATTTAAGTGCAGACGCAAACCGAACTTCTTGTAGAAGTTCGATACCAATGGCGACATTCTGTCTGTACTGTGTCCACTTAATGGTACAATCATTCCTATGAAGGATGCGTCATGGCTAATATGTCTTGTCCTCTCCATTACAAACGCATAGAGGTTTCCGCAACTTATAGTCTCATAGTTTTTAAGTTTATAAATGTCATAGACGGAAACTCCTGTTTTTGTATCTTTCTTCATATATTCTACATACGGCGGATTACCAATGATGACATCGAAGCCACCATTGCCGTGCATGATCTGATAATACTCTGCCAACCAATGGAAGGGTTGGTGGCTATTGAGCCAGTCCTCGAACGATACGTTTCCACCCGTTACCGTAGATTGATACAACTTCTTGTTCAGCAACTTGTTCAGCTCTGCCAATTTCTCCTTGAGCAGCGTCTTCGATTCCTTGTATTCGCTGGCTTCCTCCTGCGAGGTAAGCTGCAGGTGCTTGAATTGCTCATAGGCACGAGCCACCACATCCATCATCAGCTCCACCTTGTCCTTGAACTCCTGCTTGGCAAACATATCGCCATAGTTCAGGTCGTTGTCAAGCTCTGTCTCCGTGGCATAGCCCACCAACGTGTTGCCGCAACGAATGTTGAAGTCGATGTCGGGCAAGGGGTCGAGACCGAGGTTGTCGAGCCTCGGATTCACTTCCACCACCGCCACCATCTTCAGGAACAGGCGCAACTTGGCTATCTCCACCGCCTCTTCCATAATATCGACACCATAGAGGTTGCGGAGGATGATGCTCTTGTAGATGAAGTACTGGATGTTGCTGCGATACTTCTTGTTGATTTCCTCCAGTTCCTCCACAAAAAGATGGTTGTTCTGCCGATGGAACTCCTCCATACGGGAGATGCAAACCTCGTAGAGCGGTTCGAGGATGTTCATCGCCGCAAAGAGGAAGGCACCGCTTCCGCAAGTGGGGTCGAGGATGGAGACGTGCTGCATCGCATGATAGAAATGCTCTACCAAGAGATGGTCCTTGCTGCCCTGCAGCAAGTCGTAGGTGAACTGGCGAATGTCCAGGTTGTAGGTGATGAAGTCGTTGATCTCGTGTATCTCGCCAGAGGCGATCTTGCTGCGCAGTTCGTCGCAACGCTGGAAACGCTCGACGGTCTCGCGCCATATCTCCGTGGGCAGACAGAAAGGTTCGGGTGTACGCTCGTTCCAATGGCTACGGCGCTCCAGAAGCTGGGGCTTCGTGGTGTCCACTCCCTCTGCTATCTCATTGGGTATCAATGAGAGCCAGTCGCCGGAATAGCCATGCTTCACGGCATCGTAGATGTATCGGTCGCCGCTCTCTCGCAGCGACTGGCAGAGGTAGCCGTCGCTCTTGAAGTCCTTTGCCGAGGACGTATTCTTCACGGCATCGAAGAGGAAGGGCAAGATGCAGTTCTTGCCGATATACTCCGTGATGTCCTCCTTGGTGTAATAGGCTCCCATCTGTGCGCGGTCGTTGATGTATTGCTCGAAGATGTAGCCCAGCACGTCGGGGTTGATGTCCTTGCCCGAAGCCGTGATGCGGGTGTCGAGGTGCCAGCGCCATCGGTCGAAGAAGTCGAAGAGATGGAGGAAAGCCTCGTCGTCGATGTCGATGTCCTGGAACATCTTTTCGATGTCGTGGAAGTCGAACATACCGCCGTTGAGGTAGGGGATGCGTCCATATTTCTGTCGGAACGCCTCGTCGTGCTGGTGGCTGTTCAGTCCCTCATGGAAGAGATGGATTAGGAATCCCTTGTAGAAAGACTGGAAGAAGGCGTTCTCGCCCCGCTCTTTCTGCACCTTGTCGAGCTTGTGGCGCAGGTAGTTCTCGTCCATGTCGAGGAATCCCTTCTTCTGGATGAAGTAGCAGAACATCAGTCGGTTGAGCATCACCGAGGCGTACCATTGCTTCTCCTTGTTCAGCTTGTCGTCGGCGATGTCGTCGTTGATGCCGTGGATGAACTTCACAAACTGCGTATGCTCCTTCTTGAATCCGGCATAGAAATCCTTGGTGATCTTCTCCGAGTTGACCATGAAGGCGCCCTGTATGCGCTGTTTCACATCCATGATGGTGGTGCGCTCGTCGAAGTCGAAGCTCAGGTCGTCGATCTTGGAATAAAGGAATTCGGCTTGGTCGATGCGGCTGTATTCGATGGTGACGATGTCGCGCTTCTCCACCTTGTTGACGGGAGCCACCCACTGGTGGTGCAAGCCCTGTTTCTCCATGTAGATGCAGATATAGTCGTGGGCCTGTTGGCGCAGTTTGATGTCTATCTTCTTGCAGGTGGAGGCTGTCGGAATCTTGTCCACCTGGCAGGTGAGTATCTGGAAACCATCGCGTTCGGCGATGCTCTGCATCTCATAGTCCATGTCGTCGATATGAGGCACAATGATGTTTGTGCAACCTTTCGGGTTGTTCCATCCCATCTCCGTGACAAACAGTTCCTGGAAGTTGGCTTCCTGTATGTATTGGTTGAATTCTTTCCTGTTCATAATCTAAAATGCTAATGAATTCTTCACTCTTCACTCTTCCCTCTTCACTCCATTTCATTCCCATGGAGCAGATAATCTTCGGCTCCTTGTTGTTGGAGTTGTCTTCGTCGATGATGCACAGCTGGTTGTTCTTGCGCAGTTCGAGTACGTATTCCACGAGGTCGGCATTGGCGGTGGACTTCTGTCGCATCATCCTGCCGAGGTTGAACTTGGCGGTCTCCTGGAGCGGATAGTTGTAGATGTCGTTGATGGCGAACTTCAGCTCCTCCTTGTTTTCCTCGGAAAAGAAGAGGTCTGTTGGCCGTTCGTAATAGTGTTCCAAGAGTTGGAGTATCTTGTAGCGCGTACTGAATCGGCTGCCGAGGATGCCGCCCACATGACTGCTCTCGTCGCCGATGCTGTCCACGGCTTTCCTCACGAGGTCGTAGTGGTTGTCGGCAGGCTCGGCGTTCGGCTCGTTCCTGCTGCACGCCATCGCCTGGAGGATGCGCTTCTGCGACTGGCTCACGATTTCGCCCTTGCCATTATACCAGGAGAGTACGTCGAAGCCGCTGCGGGTTTGGGCATAGGTTATGACACCGTCGTGCAGTCGGTCGTCCGTCTTCTTGGTGGCATGGATCATATTGCTCAGCTGCGGGATGATGCGCTTCAATTCGGGGTTGGCATCGGTGGCGTTCTTCCAGATCTGGTATGCCTGTGAGGCGAGGTCCACGTCGTTGTCGTCCACATCGTCGAGCGAACCGCTCTTCTCGTTGTACATATCCCGGAGGTTCTGCTCGTTGCCCTCGAAGAACACCTCGTCGCTGCCCACCACGTTGGCAGCCTCGTTGATGCGGTCGTTCAGTCGCTTGCGCAGTTGGATCACTTCCTCCACGCCGTCGGCGGGGAAGAAGGAGTAGCAGTCGATGTGGTCGCTCTGCTGTCCGATGCGGTCCACACGGCCGGCTCGCTGGATGAGTCGGATGATGGCCCAGGGCAAGTCGTAGTTGATGATGATATGGGCATCCTGCAGGTTCTGTCCTTCGCTCAGCACATCGGTGGCGATGAGTATGCGGCTCTGCTCTTCCTTTGGGTAGCTCTTCTCATTGCTGATGGGGGAGAAGTGTTCCACGATGCTCGTGGTGTTCTGGCTCCCTCCGGTGGCGATGTCGATGTGGGCGATGCCCCGCTGGCGCAGTTGGCGGGTGAGATACTTGGCGGTGTCGGAATATTGCGTGAAGAGCACTACCTTGTCTTCGGGATGGGTCGTGGTGACGAGCTTATGAAGCTCGTTCAGTTTCTGGTCTTCTTCCGACTTCCAGGCACCGCAGAGCTGAATCATGCGGATGATGTTCTCGCAGTCCTTCTTGAGGTACTGCTTGAGGGTGCGCTTGAAGTACTTGCTGCTGAGCCAGCTCACGTTGTTCTTTTGCAGCAGGAGTTCGTAATGTTTCTTTGCCTTCTCCTCGTAGTACTTCATGTCGGTAGGAATCGAGAGGATGTCCTTTCCTTCCTCCGTCTCCTCTTCGCCGCCAAACAGACCGTTGCTGTCCTCGTCTTCCATGAAATCGTCGGGCAGTGCGTTCTCATCGCCGATGGGCAAGTTGAGCTTCTCGTCGATGGCATAGAGGAAGAGGGCGTTGCGCAGTATGTGGCGCTTCAGGGTGAGCAGGAAGGCGAAGCCGCTGCTGTCCATGCGCTTGAAGAAGGTGCTCTTGCAGAATCCCATCATGCGCTGGCCCGCCTTCGAGAGGTTCTCGATGAGTCGCTTCTCGGCGGTGGAGGCTTCCTCTGCCTTGGTCTCGCTCAGGTACTTGATGAGTCCGTAGCGGGGCAGCACGAGCTCTTCCATCAGCGTCACCATTTCTTCGGAATAGAGACGGCTGTACTGGTCGCCCTTCTCGGTCTTGAACTTGATGGCCTTGGGGATGCGGTCGGGGAAATAGGATCTCGACCCGTCGGGAAACTGGAGGTACTTCCTGCCGTTGCTCTCGTCGGTCTTGGCGAAGTTGTCCTTGATGAAGGTTCGGGTGCGGCGCACCAGGAAGAGCTTCATCAGCTCGCTCCAGTCGTCGGTCTGGTCGCTCTGCTCGAACGCCTTGATGCTGCGGATGTGGATGTCGCTGTGCCTGCGCTGGAACTCTCTCTCGCCACCGAGGCTCTGGATGTATGCCTCGGGGCGGATGCCGAGGTCTTGGTCTTCGCTGAGGAAGAGCTTGAGCTGTGAGGCGAGGTCGGAGGAGTCCTTGTTGTAGGGGGTGGCGGTGAGCAGCAGGGAGGCGCAGTCGAGTTTGCGCACCAGGTCTTGGATGTTGTGGTACCGCTTGCCGTTGCTGTTGCGCAGGTTGTGGCTCTCATCGACGATGACGAGTCGGTAGTTCCACGTGTTCTCTACGTCGATGGGCTTTTGCATCGACACGATGTCGGCCTTCAGGTCGTATTTCTGCTTGTACTTCGCCCACATGTCCTGCAGGTTGGCGGGACAGATGATGAGGGTGCTGCTGGCGTAGGTCATCTCGTAGATCTTGGCGATGGCACAGGCGGTGATGGTCTTCCCCAGTCCCACCACGTCGCCGATCATGGCTCCATGGCGGCGGTCGTTGTTGAGATGCTTGGCGGCTATCTTGACGGCGTTCTGCTGGAAATCGAAGAGGGTGTTGCGAAACTCGGGCGGAAGGCTGAACTCCTTGATGCCCGAACGTGCCTCCTGACTGAGGTGATAGGCTGTCTTGAGGTATATATAATAAGGTGGGATGTCTTCCTCGCCCGCCCAACTGTTGTCGATGGCGTCGATCAACTCTTGGGTGATGTCGATGCAGAACTTGTCGTTCCATCTCTTCTCAAACCAGTCGGCGAGTTTCTCGGCACTGTCGCTGTCGCCAAACTCGGCGTTCAGCTCTCCCTGTCGGGTCAATCCGGAGTAGGTGAGGTTGCTGCTGCCCATGATGGCTTGGATGGGGTTGAAGTTGTCGTCGGGGCGGTAGGCGAGATAGAGCTTGGCGTGGAGCGGCTCACGGAGGTAGAGCTTCACGCAGACCCGCTCGCCCTTCATCTGTGCGGAGAGGCGGCGCAGGGTACATTCGTCGTTCTTGGTGGGGAGACCGAGCAGGAGTTGCTTCTTGAAGTCGCGGGCGATGGCTATCTTGCATTTCGCCACATATTCGGCATCGGGCAAGAAATTCTTGCTGGAATAGAGTTGGCGCACGAGGTCCTCGTCGGGGCGGTGCATGCCTATCAGCAGACGGCAGGTGCGAAACTTGCGGTCGTTGTTCTCATACACATAGTCACCTTCCAACTGGTCCACCTCATTGACAATGAGGTTCCATCCGCGCAGGTTGAAGTAGCCCACGCAGAAATCGACGCGCTTTACGCCCACGTTGGTGATAATGCCTTGGAGACCATCGGTGAATCGGGTCTCCAGGTTGTCATAGATACGAGCCATGGGATTGCGGTTTTAGATGGTACGACAATCCCAAGCAGTTTCAATAATTAGATTTGTTTGCATATTGGTAGGAGCTTTAAATCTGTTAATGAAATCTGTGAATGAATAAGATTTTTCCCGAGGGTACAAAAAGAGCGTACCCTCAGCCTGATTGTATTCCTAAACAAGGCTGCTCC
>CAVKLF010000073.1:0-9935 GCA_963657075.1 bacterium
ATGTCACCTTATCATATATAGCATCTCCTTTTCAGAAAGACACCACTATATTTTTTCGAGTGCAAAGATAATGAGAATCCAGTAATTACACAATACCTAAAAATGATGGTTTGCCCAAATACCGAGATATGGGGATGCCCTCCTCATGACAGTACAAGCATTACTGCTCATATCCATCAAGACCCGACTTGGCTGTAGTACCATAGCCATTGTCACCATACTCCTCAGGATTGTCTATCTGCTGGAGGAAAGTCTGACTCATAGGGCGATACTTGCAGCAGTCCTTCACGGCCTCAGCAGCACGTGGATTGGAAGTCTGCAAATAGGTCTTGTTCAATTTGCCGTGACGCTGCAAGATAGACCAACGCTGGAACTCACCGCACTCCTCACGAGCAAACTCATCGAGTACATCCTGCTCAGTGGCAGTCTGCAACTCGTAGGTAGACGCAGCCACATCAGCACGAGCCGCACGCTTGCGAAGCTTGTTGATGTACTGGGCAGCCTTGTCCCCCTCGCCCAACTGCTGATAAGCCTCAGCTGCAATCAGGTAAATCTCGGCAGATCGCATGATAAACACGTCACCATTCTTATTCTGGAGATTACTGCCATTAAACACGCCATCGTAGCTCCATTGGAACTTATTCAGTGCAGGATATACTTGCCACAAGGGATTGGCAGTACCATATTTCTGCGCCCACGACTCATCATTAGCCGAAGAGTGGTATACCTTGCCATCGAAAAGGTCGTCTATGTTAACACAAGCATACGTACGGTCAGCCTTGTCGGCCTCTGTCATATTGTCCTTAGAGAGATAGAGGAAGAAGCGGTGGTCGTCCTTTGCCAAACCATGACTCTCCGTATCGGTATCATAAGCGATAACGTACGGATTGACGGGGGTCTCCAACTTGCTTACATCCCCAGAAGTCTCACCCTTAGGCCATACGGTAGCTGTATACTGGTTACCACCGGTAGCACCCAGCTGCACAGCATTGCAGTCTACATATGGATAAATGGTCTTGCCACTCACGTTAGGATCCATGCCATACTTGGTAACGATAGCATCGGTGATGGTAACGGTTTGGTTGTTATAAGCCAACCATCCTGGCTGCTGCATAGAGAAGCCACCGAAGGCAGTCTGGAATGAGTTTTCCCAACGCTTGTCCCATGTCGGATTGTAGAGGTCGATCAGATACTTGGTAGGTGCATAGAGACCAGAGTTGGTACGACCATAATAGTAGTTCTGCTTGTCACTCTTTATCTTGGAGATATCCGAGCATACATTCTGGTTCCAGTAGATATAAGCGAAGAGCTTATTCTTACCCGTGTTACCATAGTTCCATGTATCAGTCTCCACACCTGCGTCTACACCAGCAGCTACGAAGAGAGCCTCTTTGTTGGTACGGTTATTGGCCTGATTCCAAAGCTCAGAGACATCGCTATAGAGGTAACCGCCATACTTGGTGCCTCCTGCCTCGGTATCAGTCACGAAATCTGAAGCTAAGTCGGCAGCCTTCTTCCAGTACGAAGTACCATCGGCAGCAGTCAATCCCTGTCCGGCAGCCTGAACGTAAGCACGGCAAAGCATACCTACCGCAGCCTTCTTGGTGGCACGGGCACGATTGTTATTGTATGGAGTAACTCCCAGATTATTCATGGCATACTCCAAGTCACTGATCACCGAGTTATAAATCTCGGAGAGCGTATTGCGCTTAGGAGCAAGGTTGACACCCTTCTCTACATCCTGTGTAACGAGGGTGATAGGCCCATAATAAGTGGTGAGAAGCAAGTGATAATAACCTCTCAAGAAGTGGGCCTCAGCATTGAGAGCCTTTACGGCATCGGTCTGCTCCATCTTCTCTCCATTCTCGATAGTGGTGCAGCAATAACCGAGAGCACTGTATGCCTGGGAGAAGAACTTATCCCATCCCTTACCCGCGTATGGCACCAAACCCTCGTAGTAGAACAATTCCTTACTGTTGTCGCTGTTCTTAGAGGTAAGCCAAAGGTCGGTACCGCCCTCGGCCACTGCCAGGAAATCGGTAACGGAATACATCTGACCATAGATAGGCTCATAGCATCTGGTCTGCATGCCGTACCATTTGTCAAATTCGGTAGAAAGACCTTCACTGGTGTCTGCCCCGATAGGGTTGTACTCATCGAGCGAGCAAGAAGCCAGGAGTGCTGCCGCACTGAAGATGAAGGCATTTTTTAATATATTCTTGTTCATCGTATTCTATTTATGATTGTACTATTAGAATGAAACATTTAGACCGAATACCAACTGGCGGGTCAGTGGGAAGTCGTACGAACCATTCATCTCTGGATCGTAGTCTTTCAGCAAGTGGCTCTTGCGTATGATGAGTGGGTTGGTGATGGTACCATATACGCGCAAGTTAGTGAGGCCCAACTTCTTCTGGAGTTTAGCCGGCAAGCTATATCCCAAGGTGATGTTCTTGATCTTGAAGAACGAACCATCCACGTATGCCAATGATGAGAAGCCAGGGTAATAAGCCAACTTATTGGCGATGCTGGCATTCATAGCCGGGAAGTCGTTGGATGGGTTGGTCTCCGACCAAACATTGAAATAGGTAGGATAATTGTCCTTACCCGTAGGGTCATACTCTGTCAGCATGCTGTACTTGATCATCTGTCCCCAACGCATGTACATATAGACACTCAGGTCGAAGTTCTTGTACTTCAAGGTATTCTGGAAACCGAGCGACCAGTCTGGAGAATTGTGTCCCAATACCTGATAGTCATTGGCCGATACGGTGTAAGGATTCTCTGCATTGTATGTCTGCTCCACGCCATCGGCATCTACCTTGGTATAATAAACGTTACCACTCTCATCCAAGTGGCGCACCAAGTCAGGCACAGCGATATTAAACGAACCAGGTTTCTGACCGAAACAAGCCGCATCTGCCTCCTGGCCAAGCTGCCAGATACCATTCAACTTGTAGCCATAGAAAGAGTTGATAGCAGACCCCACCTCGTATACACGGTCGCCATTGATAACCTTATCGTTGTCGGTACCAGAAAGCTTTTTGATTTTCTCCTTGTTGTAAGCAAAGGTCAAAGTAGAGTTCCACTTGAAGTCCTTGGTTACTATATTACGAGTATTCAGCGTGATTTCGATACCCTTGTTATTGGTCTCTGCCAAGTTAACGTTGGTTTTGAAAAGCTCGGTAGAACTGTATGCACCCGATGTGGCTGGGAGGCTCTTGCTCCAGATGACACCCGTGGTGTTGGTATTATACCAGTCCATGGTCAACTCAATACGCCCATTGAGGAAAGCTGCATCGATACCCACATTCCAGTTCTTGGAACGTTCCCATGTCAAGGCCGAATTAGCCACAGTCTGTGTATAGCCCCAAGTAGTCACCTTCTCACCGCCAAGGGTCAGATAGCTCTGTTCCAAATTGGTAACGGAAGAGTATGCGCTGATACCTGAAGTACTACCCGTCTCACCATAACCGAGACGAAGTTTCAGATTGTCGAGCCAAGAGCGTGTGCTCTCCATGAATTTCTCATCACTGATACGCCATCCCAAAGCAAATGCAGGGAAGGTAGACCACTTGTGTCCCTCTGCCAAACGGGAGGAACCGTCATGACGTACAGATACTGAAGCTAAATAGCGACCTAGGTAAGAATAATTGATACGACCTATCAAGCCCATACCCTTGCTCATACTGTAGCTAGAACTGTTGGTACTGAGATTTGCCTTACCAAGATTGTGCCAGAGATAAGAGTTGTTGAGAATACCTTGCCCGGTAGCCTCGGTTACATCGCTGCGATTGTGGTTCCAAGAGGTTACTCCTGTTACAGTAAAGGCATGATCCTTGGCGATATCAAACTGATAGGTAAAGATGTTCTCCCACTTGTAGCTATAGCCACGGCTATCGCTTACAGAAGCACTGGTGTCACTGTTTACGTTGGCACCATTCTTATAATAGTTATAAGACCCCGCACCATCAAAAGAGTTAGCACGACTGAAGGTCAACGAACCATTAATGCGGCTCTCCCAAGAGAATCCCTTGAACGGAGTGATACGGATGTATGGATTGACATAGAGTTTAGCCTTCTGGTTCTGGCGACGATAATTAGACTTATTGTTCACCAGCAAACAGATATAAGAGGCATCCCCCTCAATAGGATATACAGAGTAGTTGCCGTCCTCGTCATAGAGGTCGCCGAATGGGATGGCACGCATAGCTGCCTCCATCTTGGCAAACGGACGGTTCTGATGTACGTAAGAAGCCTGCATGGCCACACCTGCAGCCAACCATTTGTTTACTTGATTGTCTACACGGATATTAGTAGAATATACCTTGTAGTAGTCATCCTGATACTGGCCATGCTCGTCAGAGAAATTGAGAGACATATAAGCCTTGGTCTTCTCTGTACCACCCGAGAGAGACACCGAGTAGTTCTGCACAGTGCCAGTATGGAGTATTTCGTCGGTCCAATTGATGTTTTTGCCAGCCTTGTAAGCTGCATAATAATTAGGATTGCTCTGGAAGAGGGTCTCATCGTCTACATAAGTACCAGCGTTCTGGGCAGCCTGGCGAAGCCCCTCCATATAGGTCTCACCCTGACGCACCTCAGGCACGTCAGACCATCCGTTGATACCATAATAAGCATTGAAGTTGACAGCAAGTTTGCCTGCCTTGCCTCCCTTTGTTGTGATAAGTACCACACCGTTGGCACCCGAAGAACCATAGATAGCGGTAGAAGAAGCATCCTTCAACACCTCGATACTCTCGATATCGTTAGGGTTGAGCGTAGCATAATCGCCAGGCATACCATCGATGATAAACAATGGACTGGTGCCACCATCTGCAAACGAACGGTTACCACGAAGCTGCATACTCACGCCAGAACCAGCCTGACCACTCGACTTGGTAATGTCGAGACCAGACACACGTCCCTGAAGAGCCTCCATAGGGTTGGAAGAAGGAGTCAAAGTAATATCTTCGCTCTTAACGGATGCAATAGCACCTGTCAAGTCACGTTTTTTCTGTGTACCGTAACCTACTACTACCAATTCATCAAGACCAATGGCATCTGGTGTCATCTTTATCTTCATACCCTGTCTAGCAGTAATGGTTAGGTTCTTGTAGCCTGCGTAGCTCAGTTCGAGCTGGGCACCTGCTGGCAGATTGACGGAAAAGTTACCATCCAGATCGGTAACAGCGAGTACATTTCCACCTTTCTTCTTGATGGTTACCCCTATCATAGGCTCCCCCGTCTCGTCTACTACATTACCCTTGATCGCAGCAGCCTGCTGCTCTACATGTGGGGGCGTAATGCGTGTTACTTCCCCATTGGCAGCAGAAGCCAATGCTGGAGCCAAAAGGCCCAAAGATGCCAAGAGCACCTTTGACGCAACTCCAGTCAAGCAATTGTTTCTTTTGATGTTGCTCATAATTAATTTTTAGGTATAAATTCTTTATTCTCAATATTCTTTCTTCTGGCTTACTTTAGGTGCAGATTGTCAGACATATCGACATAAAGACGCAACGTCACACTTCCTGTAACCACACTTTCACACTTTTTTGTTTTTTATTTTGCATAAAATCATATGGTTCTTATCTGTAGCAGTCGTTGCCATATACGAGACTGGCGTTGACCTACACCGAATCAGTGTAAGCCAACGCCAGTATTTGCGTTTAGATAAATCTATATTTAAATAGGTGTATTATGCGGCATAAAGGAATGTACGAATCAGCCAATAGCTTACCACACCAGCCAGGTATCCTACGAAAGCTATCCAAGAGATATGCTTCATATACCAGCCGAAAGTAATCTTCTCCAGTCCCATTACGACGACACCTGCCGCACTACCGATGATAAGCATAGAACCGCCGACACCTGCACAATAGGCCAAGAGTTGCCAGAAGATGCCATCCACAGCCATATCGCCTGTTGCTGCCACAGGGTACATACCCATACATCCTGCCACCAAAGGCACATTGTCTACAATGCTAGAGAGCACACCGATAATACCCGTAATGAGATAGTGGTTACCATCGAACACCACGTTTAGGCCCTGTCCGAGTGCAGTCAGCACACCGACCTCTGCCAAGCAAGACACAGCCATCAAGATACCGAGGAAGAAGAGTATGGTACTCATATCTACACGGGAGAGCAACTTGGTAACTCGCTTCTGAGTACCCTCGGCATCCTGTCCGCGATGCAAACCACGATAGAACACCTCGGTGGCTGTCCAAAGCACACCCAGCACCAAGAGGATGCCTACAAACGGAGGCAAATGCGTGATACTCTTGAAGATAGGCACGAATATCAAACCACCTACACCGAGACAGAACACGGCCTTGCGCTGACCCTCGGTAAAGTCGCTAACCGAACTATTCTGATTGGCCGACACCTCTGGCATTACCAGTTCGCCCTTGAGCATGGTCTGGAGAATAAGGGCAGGAATAACCATGGAGATGATACTTGGAACAAGCAACTCTGCGATGACACCAGCAGCAGTAACCAGTCCCTTGTTCCACAGCATAATAGTGGTGACATCACCAATAGGCGAGAATGCTCCACCCGAATTGGCCGCGATAATCACC
Organism: bacterium; assembly: GCA_963657075.1. Lineage (GTDB taxonomy): Bacteria > Bacteroidota > Bacteroidia > Bacteroidales > Bacteroidaceae > Prevotella. The sequence continues at coordinate 6,582 of CAVKLF010000073.1, forward strand.
AACGAGGCATACACCATGCGGTCTTTATGCTCGGTAACAAGCTTTCTCAATATCATAATCATTACGATACTCGTGGTAAGGTTGTCGAGGATGGCGGAGAGGATGAATGTCATGAAGGCGATACGCCAGAGAAGCGCACGCTTCGACTTGGTTTTCATCACCTTGCGCACCCAGTTGAATCCCCCATTCTGGTCTACGATTTCCACGATGGTCATCGCTCCCATCAGGAAGAAGAGTGTTGTGGCAGTATCGCCCAAGTGCTCTTGGATAATGGCAGTCACCTGATCCACCATACCTGCCGCACCACCAGCATAGTCAGGATGCATCAGCTGCAGATACTGCATAGGGTCTACCATGTAGAGTGTCCAGCACCCTACAAGCATCAACAGGGCAATGGCAGCCTTGTTTACTTTCGTCAAGCTTTCGGTGGCAATAAGCGCATAGCCTATCACGAAAACGACGATAATCGAAATTGTTAGTGTAGTCATTTTTGTTTGTTTGTTTTTGATTTATTTTATTTAGTAGATGTTTATAGTCCTACGCTATCTATGCGAAACTTCAGCAATCCAGCTGGTACCTTTGCCATCACCTCATCGCCAGCCTTCTTTCCCAAGAGAGCCTTGGCGATAGGCGACTTGATAGAAATCTTTCCACTATGCAAGTCTGCCTCATGAGGATTTACGATGGTATAAGTCATGCTACAGTTGTTGGCGAGATTGGTTATCTTCACCTTGCTCAGCAGCCCTACCGTATCCTCCTGTAGGCGAGACTTGTCTATGACGCGAGCGTTCTCCAAGATCTTCTGCTTGAAGCTGATACGTCCTAGCAACCTACCCTGCTCACGCTTGGCGGCATGATACTCGAAATTCTCACTTAGGTCTCCCTTGTCGCGAGCCTCAGCGATGGCATCGCGTACGGCAGGGAGTTCTACCTTCACCATGTGTTCCAGTTCAGCTACAAGTTCATCATAGCCTTCTTGAGACATATATTCCATTTTGTTTCCTTTTAATTGACGTAATTATATCCAGCTTGCAAAGGTACGAGGAATTAATGACACCACCAAACTTTTATGAAGAAAAAGGGGTTAAGAAAATCAGAAAAGACAACGGACTACGACAATTCACTCCACATTATTTGGTTATTCACAAGATTTGTTGTAATTTTGCCACCCGAAAGTACAACCATAAACATTAAGGTAAAAACAGTATTCATAAGGACATGAAAAAAGGACTATTTGCGCTAGCTCTGGGCACCTTCACCCTCGGCATGACCGAATTTATTATCGAGGGCATCCTTACGGATGTCGCCCACAACATGAATGTATCCATCCCACAGGCTGGGCATCTCATCTCCATCTATGCGCTCGGCGTGTGCGCAGGAGCTTTCTCATTGATTTTGATGCACAAGTATCGTCCTAAGAAGATACTCCTGTTCCTCACATCGCTCATCACCCTCGGTGCCATCATCGCCACCATAGCCCCTAGCTACTGGATGCTACTTTGCGCCCGATTCATACAAGGTCTCCCACATGGGGCATACTTCGGAACAGCCACCATCGTAGCAGTAAAAATGGCGAAAGAGGGCAAAGGAACACAAGCTGTGGCAATGATGTGTGCGGGCATGCCGGTAGCCAATCTGATGGGCGTGCCGCTAGGTACATTCCTCAGCCACAGCATCTCTTGGCGGGCACCATTCCTCATGTCCGTGATATTGGGAGTCATCAGCCTCTTGATGATATACAAGTGGGTACCCAACTTTGAAGCTCTACCCAACAAAGGAATGAAGGCACAGTTCCGCTTCTTGCGAAACCTTGCGCCTTGGCTTATCATTGGCGCCACCTTTTTGGGCAATGGCGGAATACTGTGCTGGTTCAGCTATATATCTCCCCTCTTGCAAATGAATGGTGGATTCAGTGCGGCCAGTATTTCCGTCTTGATGATTCTCGCCGGTCTGGGCATGGTGGTAGGCAATCAAGTAAGTGCCTATCTAGCCGACCGCATCCAGCCTGGCAGATTCACTTGTTACCTCCAATTTCTGGCAGCGGCAGCCTTGTTGGCTACATTCTTCCTATCCCACTATGGCTGGGTATCAGTAGCCATGATGTTCATCTGCTGTGTCTGTCTCTTCGGCATCGGGTCACCCGAGCAATTCCTCATCGTAAAGCACAGCGAAGGAGGCGAAATGCTGGGTGGTTGCTGCATCCAGGCTGCGTTCAATTTGGGCAATGCCGTGGGGGCATTCCTTGGCGGCATCCCCGTATCCATGGGGTTGGGATACAATTACCCAGCGTTTATCGGCGTACCCATGGCTCTGGTTGGTGCCCTCTGCCTGCTGGCATTCCATAGGAAATACGAGGATGCAAACTAGATAGAAGGATAGAACACCTCGCAAAATGCTATTTTATGTTATTTTATACATTTAGAGTGGGGCGAATTACTTTTTTTTTCGTATCTTTGTGGCATGAATTCATTAGATACCAATCATATAAAATGGAGTGAGAACGTCATCATTGCTGATGCCGACTACATTGACCGTGTGGCTTTCGACCTTACTGTCAACTTCGAGCGCATGATCAACCGCCGCATCCAACCTGCCGACATGGCGCAATGGGCAGTCTGCATGGCTCTCGACGGTGGACTACGTGAGGGGAATCACGAGACGCAAGTGATACTTATCCACGACAAGCAGTCGATGGCAATGAAAAACTTCCGCCCTGCCAACTATGAGAAAGACTTGAATGCACAAGCATTCAAGGATGACAAACTCGGCGAGTTTATCATCTCCTCATATCCTACAGAAGCAGACTTGGTAGGCAAGGATGATTTTCTTCTGGATATAGCCCGCACCGTCTGCAATGCCAAAGAGGTGAAGCGAGTGATGATCGTACCCAACTCTGAAGATGGCAATGCCTACGACCAATTGCGCGATATGCTTCGCAAACTGGACGAAGACAAGCGTATCACCCTCTTCGCTATGCAACCTCTCCCTGGCGGCAACTTCCGCCAAGAAATACTCGGCTATTCTCTCATGAATGCCCTTGGCATTTCGGCAGACGAGATTAAGTGAAGACCGGGAACTGGCTAAAGCACAACTAAACATTAAACGTTCAACATTTAACACTGTATAAAAGTATGGCTAAAGAAATAAAGGAGGGAACATTGAATCCCAACGAGGGTAAGATGAAAGCCCTCCAGGCTGCCATGGCGAAGATTGAGAAAGACTTCGGCAAAGGCTCTATCATGAAGCTCGGCGACGAGCACGTGGAAAACATCGAGGTGATTCCTACTGGTAGTATCGCTCTCGACAACGCCCTCGGCGTAGGCGGTTATCCCAAGGGACGTATCATCGAGATTT
>CAVKLF010000074.1:0-9907 GCA_963657075.1 bacterium
ACAAGAGCTTCATCATCCCCGACAACGTGGGCGGTCGTTTCTCTGTATTGACTCCAGTAGGCTTGTTGCCTATCGCCGTGGCAGGCTTCGATGTGAAGCAGCTCGTGGCTGGTGCCGCAGAGATGGAGAAGGCTTGCGGCAAGGATGTAGCCTTCGATGAGAACCCTGCGGCTATCTATGCTGCTACCCGCCAGGCTCTCTACACCCAGGCAGGCAAGAAGATAGAAATCGTATGCAACTTCCAGCCTAAGCTGCACTACTTTGCTGAGTGGTGGAAGCAGCTCTATGGTGAGAGCGAGGGCAAGGACGAGAAGGGAATCTTCCCAGCTGCCTGCGATTTCACCACCGACCTTCACTCTATGGGCCAGTGGATTCAGCAGGGCGAGCGCTCCATCTTCGAGACTGTGATCAGCGTGGAGACTCCTAACGAGAAGCTGCTCTTCCCTCACGATGACGAGAATCTCGATGGCTTGAACTTCCTGGAGGGCAAGCGTGTAGACGAAGTAAACAAGATGGCTGAGTTGGGTACTCGCTTGGCTCACGTAGACGGCGGCGTGCCAAACATCTTGGTGAGTGTGCCTGAGTTGAATGCTTACTATCTCGGTCAGTTGATCTACTTCTTCGAGAAGGCTTGCGGCATCAGCGGTCTCTTGGAAGAGGTGAACCCATTCAACCAGCCAGGCGTAGAGGCTTACAAGAAGAATATGTTTGCATTGCTCAACAAGCCTGGTTATGAGGCAGAGAGCAAGGCCATCCAGGAGCGCTTGGCTAACGAGAATTAATTCTTCTTGATAATCGTAAACTAGAATAATAGCAAATGAAAGAAGCTATTTCTAAATACTTAAAAGACCACGGCTTTGCGGAATTCACTCCCAAAGCCGTGCTTTTTGATATGGATGGCGTGCTGTACGACAGTATGCCCCATCATGCCATCGCCTGGCAGGAGTCGATGGAGCAGTTTGGTATCCACATGACTGCCGCAGATGCCTATGCCACCGAGGGAGCACGGGGCATCGATACCATCCAGATGATGGTGAAGAAGCAGAAAGGTGAGGAAATCTCGCTGGAAGAGGCTCAGAAGATGTACGATGTGAAGACCGAAATCTTCCACTCCATGCCTATGGCTGAGATATTTCCCGGTGTTAACGAGGTGATGCAGAAAATCAAGGATGCCGGCATGGTGATAGGAGTGGTGACGGGCAGTGGCCAGCGGCCGCTTATCCAACGTCTGCTGAACGATTTTGGCGATTATCTCGATGAGAACCATATCGTGACAGCATACGATGTGAAGCGAGGCAAGCCTAACCCCGACCCCTATCTGATGGGGCTGCAGAAGGCTGGTAAGCTGAAACCTTGGCAAGGCATCGTGGTAGAGAATGCGCCTCTCGGGGTGAAGGCTGGCGTAGCTGCACACATCTTTACTGTTGCCATCAATAGCGGACCGCTCCCCGACGAGGAACTATCCCACAATGGATGTAACGTGCTCTATCACAAGATGACAGAGTTATGCCACGATTTCCACCTTTATTTATAGTACTTTACCCAAAAACTCTCGCAGGCGCGCAGACTTCGGATGCTCGAAGATATCCTGCGGAGTTCCATCCTCCGTGATATTTCCGTTGCTGAGAAAGAATACCCTGTTGGCTACCTCGCGTGCAAAGGCCATTTCGTGCGTTACCACCATCATCGTCATGCCTTCGGCGGCTACATTCTTCATCAGGTTGAGTACCTCGCCCACCATCTCAGGGTCGAGCGCCGAGGTTGGTTCGTCGAAGAGCATCACCTCTGGCTGCATCGCTAGGGCACGGGCTATGGCGATGCGTTGTTTCTGCCCTCCCGAAAGACTGTTGGGGTAACTTTCCGCCTTGTCAGAAAGGCCTATTCTCGCCAGCAGTTCGTCGGCCTTGGCAGACGCTTCTGCACTCGTCATCTTTCCTAGCTCCACTGGTGCCAGCATGATGTTTCGCTTTACGGTCATGTTAGGGAAGAGGTTGAACTGCTGAAACACCATGCCTATGCGTTGGCGTATCTGGTTTACATCTACTTTCTTCGATGTAATATCGATGCCATTCACTAGGATTTGCCCCTCAGAGGGTTTCTCCAGGAGGTTGATGGAGCGCAGGAAGGTGCTCTTGCCACACCCCGATGGTCCGATGATGGCGATGACATCTCCACGCCTTACGGTGGTGCTGATTCCCTTGAGCACCTCGTTGTTGCCAAATCGCTTATGCAGGTTATTTACCTCGATGATGATATCTTGTTTTGTTTCTTCTTCCATCTTTATCTACTTATTATATAAGTGTGAATTATCGTTACTTGTCTCTTCGCTAGGGGGTTAGCTTTCGTGCTTTCTCATTCGTTTCTCCAGTTGGTTCACGCCCAGCCAGAGCGCCACTACGATGAGCAAGTAGATGATAGCCACCACCCCAAGTGGCATCATGGCATCGTAAGTGATGCTTCTGATGATGTCCGACCCCTTTGTTAGGTCGACAAGCCCGATGTATCCGCTGATGGAGGTTTCCTTCAGCAGGGTTATCATCTCGTTGCCCAGTGCAGGCATCACATTCTTGAAGGCTTGTGGAAGTATCACCAGTCGCATGGTTTGGTGGTAAGACAAGCCGAGGCTTCTAGCTGCCTCCGTCTGTCCTTTGTCTATCGACATGATACCCGATCGAATTACCTCTGCTACATAAGCTGCGCTGTTGAGTCCGAAAGCAATGATGGCTACAAATGTCTTGTCTACATTGGCAGAGGCAAACACTACATAATAGATGATGAGGAGTTGTACCATCGTAGGCGTGCCACGAACGATAGTGAGATAGATGTGGCAGACGAGGTTGAGTATGGGAAAGGTGCCATTGCGGTCGTGGGTGGCACGAATGATGGCTATCAGCGTACCAATCGCCAGAGAGAGCAAGAGGGCGAAGAAAGTGATGATGATCGTATTGCCAAGACCCTTGAGGAGATACTGGTAGCGATGGCCTGTAACGAAACAAGTCTTGAACTTGTCTACCCAAGACTGCTGGCTTGCAGTAACGCTTTCATCGTTGACGATAACTACCTGTTTTACATCAGTATATGAATTGGTGAAATTGATACTCTTTTTGCGCTCCTCTGTTACGGTAATGCCTGCGATGGCCGCATCGGCCTTGCCAGTCTGCACAGAGGTGATGACGGCATCAAACTCCATATCCACTATCTCCAGCTCCATGCCTAGCTGGTCGCAAATCGCCCTTGCTACGTCTATGTCGATGCCCACGATTTTGCCTTCTTCGTAATATTCGAAAGGTTCGAAGGCTGCATTGGTAGAAAACCGTAGCTTTTTGCGTGAGTTCTTTCCGCCTGCTTTTTGATCAGAATCCGACAGCTTCGACTGATAAGCTACGGCTATGTTTTGGTCTATATGCCTACGCACGATACTGTCTATCACGCCTGTTTGGCGTAAGGTTTCGATGGCTGCATTGATTTTCGTCAGCAATCTCTCGTTGCCCTTTGACACACAAATCGCCAACGAAGAATGTCCGAACTCTTCGGGTAAAAGTTTCAAGCTAGGGTTCATGCGCAGGAAGGCTTTGGCGGGCTGCTCGTCTTCCACCATGCAGTCTATCTTGCCCTGCGTCAATGCCTGGATGGCATCGGTGCTCTTGGTGAATCGCTCCACCTTCGCTCCCTCACCCTTGCGTTCGAAGTCGGTGGCCAAAACATCGCTCGTAGTACCCAGTTGTACACCGATGACAGCCTCCTTCAAGTCGTCCATTTGCTGGATGGCTTTTTTGCCATCCGCATTTCTTCCCCCACAAGAGGAAAAAGCCAGTATGCCAAGGCACAGACTTAACATACCCAAAATATAACTCAACCTTTTCATGGGTGCAAAGGTACAACAAATCAAATAAAACGCAAAGAAAATGTTACCAAAATTACGATTTTGCATACGATAATAGTAAAAAATAAGTCTGTATATTTCTTTTTGTTGTCTTCACTACAAATATCATCGGATATTCTTGCGAGTTTCAGCTAAAAAACTTATCTTTGCAGAAATTTACTCAACTTTCTGAAGACAGAAATCTATGAAGCAAACTCATCTCGGAAGAAAACTCCTCATCATAGCCGCTGCTATTTTCGCCCTATTGGCAGGTATCTACTTGGTGTGTCCCAATAGATGGACTACAAAGTGCTTGCTCGCCCCTAAGAGTAAGCTAACCTCTACCGACTATATGCTCTCCTCGCTCAACGTCACCTCCTTCGCACAAGACAGCAAAAAATTGATGTGGATAGGCACGTCGGCAGGTATTAATGTGTATAATGGGCAGGATTATATACAGTTTTTTCATGATTCACAAGATACCACCGCCCTACCCGATGACTACATCAACGTGCTGCACCGCGACCAGCTGGGGCGTATGTGGATAGGTACGCAGAACGGCCTGGCAAGGTATGAGGGAGGCTATCGCTTCCGTCGTATCGCATTGCCTACATCGCACGGCAATATCTTGTCTATCACCGATGATTCTTCAGCCCAAGAGAAACGGGCCGATGATTCTTTAGCCCAAGATAAGCAGTCGGGTGTTCTGGTAAGCAACGGGAAGGAATATTTTCGTATCCTCGAAAATGATGCCGTAAAGCCCGTCAAGCCCAAGGATTTGCCCATGATAGCCCAGCAGTCTTCCCACGGCCATTCATTCGCCCATGGCGCATTGCCACCACAGCTAACCCGGCTTTATCCAGATATCGACCGCTTGCTCAATAAGCCCAAGGCACTGATTTCTACGACATTCAAGGATGCTGGCGGCAATCTCTGGATAGGCTTCCGCAACGCTGGCTACCAAGTGATTTCGGAAAATATCGTTGCCTACCGGCTAGCCAACGACAACCAGTTGGCTACTGTTACTAAGGGAAAGGACATCACTAGCCTCACTGCCGTGGGAAATCATATCCTTGCCGGCACCACCCTCCGCCTCTATGTATATGAAGTAACCCCCGAAGGGAATGGGGAGAATGGAAAGGGACTGCCCAGGGAAGACCGCGCACCAAAAGATTTTTACTACAAAGATTTGTTTCAGGGCGATGCTACGGCCTTGCTCAACTCTGTGGTGGCTTACGACAACAACCACGTTTGGCTGGTGGGCAACCATCAGATACTGAGTTGTCGGGTAGCAGACGAGCGCATCGTTACCTTGGGCAGATTCTCCACTCGCTTTCCCATCGGGACAGGTGTACGATTGGGCGAATACCTTTATGCCAGCAGCCAGGCATCCCACATCGTCCGCTATCGGTTTGGCAGTTCACAGGCCGACAGCATTCCGTTCTCCAGTAGATGGTACGACGATGAAACCCAGCTCGCAGCCCTGCACGACGGCAGCATCCTCCTCTTTATGAAGAATATGCATTTTGCTATTCTGTCACCCAAGTCACAGAGCATCCAGGAGTTTGAAGTGCCCATAGCTGGCAATGTAGATCCTGCCTTTGTGCGCCAAGACTCACGGGGTGAGATATGGCTGGGCACCAAGCGATCGGGACTCTACCGCCTCGACATCAAGCAGAAAAAAGTGCAGCGAATGAACTTCGTAAGCGACGTGCATATACAGGGGCTGGTAGAAGACAATCTGCACCAGATATGGATTACTACCCTTAAGGATGCCATCTGCTACCAGCCTGCCACGGGAGCGGTGCTGATGAACAGTTTGGTGTCATCCAGCCAGAACGCTTGGAATCGCCAATATTTCGACAACTCCCTCTGCCTCACTCCAAAGGGAGATGTGGTATTCGGTAGTTCTGACGGCTGTATCTTCCTGCCACAAGAGGCTGGCGACAAGATGCTCATTGCCAACAAGCGCCCCCACTACCATCCGCACGCAACCTCCCATCAAGCAGACAAGGGCACGCAGCACGTCCACTACGACCAGTCGAGAGCTTTGGAAAAGGGTCTCTGCATCTATGCCCTCGATATCAAGACTAAGGACGGCAGCAATCTCGTGCTTACCGCGCCCATCAAGGACGCATCCCATTACACCCTGGCTCACGATGAGAACGACCTCACGCTCAGTTTCTTCTATCCTAATTACAGCCATCGGTCATCGCTGATGTATCTGTGTAAGCTAGAGGGGATCGACCACGACTGGCATGAGCCTACCTACAATCATATAGCCCATTTCGCCAACCTCTCGCCCGGCAAGTACACCTTCCGGGTGCGTTTGGTGTCGTCTCGCGACCTGCCTCCTCTCGCTGAGCGGTGCGTAACAATTACCATCTTGCCAGCCCCCTGGACGTCGGCCGCAGCGTGGTGGCTCTACGCTTGCATCCTCGCATTGCTTATCTACTACATTAACTCACTCTACCTACGTATACGTACCAACCGCTTGCTTCTCTTGCAGGAACAGCATGAGCGCGAGCGCGAGCAGCGTACCAACGAGATGAACATGAATTTCTTTGCCAATATCTCGCATGAGTTCCGCAATCCTATCACCATCATCGCTGGTCCTCTCCTAGCTCTGAAGGGAGACGCTTCGCTTTCTGCCGCTGCACAGCGCACCCTAGACCGCATATGCCTGAGTGTGAATAGAATGTTGAGGTTGATTGACCAGATGCTCGACTTCAATCAGTTGGAGACCGATGCCCTTCGTCTGAAGGTAGCGCATGTCGACGTAAGGGAAGAACTATGTCCGCTCTTTGCCACTTTCGAGGAGTCTACCCGTGTGCGTGGTATCCGTCTGGATATAGACTTTGCGGATGGCGACTATGACGGATGGATGGACACCGACAAGTTGGAGAAAATCATGAGCAATCTTTTCACCAATGCCCTGAAGCATACACCTGCCCATGGCAGCATACGCATCTCTGTAAGGTGCAAGATGGATAGGGAAACTGAAGTCATAGGAAACGCAGAAACCGAGACGAGTGGATGTAAAATGCTGGAAGTATCCATCTGGAATAGTGGAGCAAAAATTGCGGAAGACAAGTTGCAGGATGTCTTCAAACGATACTACCAACTGCCTGATACACAAGGTACCCATCATTACGGGTGGGGCACTGGGATAGGATTGTATTATGTAAAACGTCTCGTAGGGTTACACCATGGCGAAATCGCTGTAAGAAACACTCCTGTCGAAGGCGTGGAGTTCTCTTTCTGCCTCCCTATTGACAAGCGTGTCTATAAGATTTCGGAACAGGTGGAACAGAAAATGGGTGTCATGCAGATTCCATTAGGTGTGAAGCGTGACGAAACAACGTTCGACGGCCGAAGGGAAAGTCAACGAAGCGTGAAGAATCCATCGGCCAATGCCACAGACATTTCAGAAAACAATTCTGAGGGCATTTCAGCTGACTCTAGTCTGCCAAAGGTATTGGTTGTCGATGACGACGTGGATGTTGCCCAATACATACGTTCCATCTTTGCTCCAGATTATATTGTGGAGAATCGATATTCGGCCGAAGAGGCGTTGACCGACTTAGATCAAGTGCGCCCCGATATCATACTGAGCGATGTCATCATGGACGATATGTCTGGTTTTGACTTCTGCAAGACTTTGAAGTCTAACTTGGAGTACAGTCATATACCCGTCGTTCTGATTACCGCCAAGTCTAACTTGGACGAGCAGATAGCTGGCTTAAAACTCGGGGCAGTGGCATACATCACCAAGCCTTTCGACCCTTTCTATCTGAAAGCAATGGTGGAGACTCAGCTCCAGAGTATGGTCACCCTTCGAAAGCGACTGGGCGAAAGTACCGGTACGGAGTCATTGCCTGTACAAGAGGCTGACGCCTTGTCCGAACAAGACCGCAAGTTTATGGATGAGCTTTATGCGCTGATGGAAAAACGTTCTGCCGAAATGGAATTGAACGTTACTACTATCTGTCACGACCTGCTGATCAGTCAGTCGAAATTCAACTATAAGCTGAAAGAGCTGACCGGCGACACGCCTGGCACCTTCTTTCGCAAGTACAAGTTGAATAAGGCTGCGCAATGGCTCAAAGATGGGAAATACAATATTTCGGAGGTAGCGGTGATGACGGGATTCAGCACGGCAGCCCACTTTACGGTCGCTTTCAAAAAGCAATTTGGTGTCACTCCGAGTGATTTCCTGTAAAAATGGGAGCTTCACAAAAAAGGGGTATCGGTTAGAGTGCGAATGCGCTCACCAATACCCCCAAAAATCACAACTTGTCGCTGAATCCCAAAAAACTCTCTCTTTACTCTTATAAAAACTAAACTCTTTCTCCTTTGTTAGGTTCTAAAAACATTCCCCTTCAGTCTTTAAGACGTATGTCTTTTCACCTATTTGCCTTTTATCATTTACTGTTTCACCTTTTACTTATATACTTATTCTTCTTTCTTTAGATTTATTTTTTACTAGTATATTCCCAACCAGAAGTGGTAAACATAGCTGATGACCAAGCCTGCTACCGTAGAAGTAACCACATGCACCATGCCAGGCATCATAAACGAGTGGTTCAGCAAATACTTGCCTATCACGGTAGTGCCCGAACGGTCGAAGTTGACTGTTGCAATGTCGGAAGGATAGTTGGGAATGAAGAAGTATCCATATACTGAAGGCATCACGCCCAGTAGCACCCAACCCTCGATACCGAGCGAATAGGCCAGAGGCAACATGGCAACCACCACGGCTCCCTGCGAATTGATAAGCACGGATACCAGGAAGAAGGCGATGGCGATGGTCCAGGGATATGCCTTTACCAAGTCGTTGAGTATCGCTTGTATCTCTGGCTGATAATTAGAGAAGTAAGTGTCGCTCATCCATGCAATACCATAGATGGCAATGACAGCTACCATACCATTCTGCCATACGGCTCCGCTGATGGCGGTCTTGCACTTCGCCTTGCAGCAGATAATCATCAATGCCGCTGCGGCAATCATCGTAATCTGAATCACGATGTTCATCGCCAGAGACTTCATGATGGTCTGGCTTACGCCATCTATCACCTTGGTAGTGGGATAGGTAGGCAAGAGGTTGATGCCCATCATGCTGGCTATGGAGATGATAACCACGATGGTAAGGGCTGCCAGGAAAATGTAAACGGCACGCTTGCTTTCGGGCGCTATCTTCTTGTCGAGCGTAGTGGCCGTACTGCCGTAGATGTATTCACGCTGGGCTGGGTCGGCTAATCGTGCCTGGAAACGAGGGTCCTTGTCTAGGTCTAGTCCGCGGTGCCAGCTGGCTGCCACGGCACAGAGTATACCCACGATGCACGCTGGTATCGTAACAAGAATAATCTGTACATTGCTTACATGGAATCCATTTTCGATGCTGATGGTAGAGAAGGCTACCACTGCCGCAGCGATAGGCGAGCAAGTAATACCTATCTGTGAGGCGATACTGGCAATGCCGCATGGACGCTCAGGACGTATGCCCTTCTTGAGGGCTATGTCGCAGATGATAGGCATCAGAGTATATACTACGTGGCCTGTACCCACCAGGATGGTGAGGAAGAAGGTGGTGAAAGGGGCCAGGATGGTGATGCGCTCAGGATGCTTGCGAAGGATGCGCTCGGCTATCTGGATCATCCAGTCCATGCCACCCGATGCCTGCAACATTCCCGCACAGGTTACGGCTGCTATAATAATGTAAATTACATCGGTTGGAGGATTGCCTGGTTTCAGATGAAAAGCAAAAACCAAAATGGCCAGTCCTATGCCGGAGATGGCTCCCAACGCCAGAGAGCCGTAACGTGCTCCTACCCATAATGCCACCAGTACCACCAGTAGCTCTACTATCATTAATAATGTCATAAAAGTATAGTTTTGATTGTTATTTTTCGAATAGTCTGTTACTCTCTCCTGTTGCGGTGGGGCATCAGAAAAGAATTATTTTCCATTTCTGCCACAAAAGTAGTGGTTTTGGCAGAAATGGGCTTTCGTTTTCTTACAAACGATTTTCGAAAAAGAACAAAA
>CAVKLF010000075.1:0-3310 GCA_963657075.1 bacterium
GGAACGTCAAAAGTTTCTTGGAAAACTCTTGATAGAATGGTATCCATGTAAATTGTTTGTTCATATCCAATTCTGCCTTTATCTTTTCTTTTAAGCACCAAAACAAAGTCTGTACAGCCAAGTTCAACGGCTTGCACTCATATTTGTCAATGTCTTTGATAAACAATTGTTGAATCTCCTCGCCATATTTACTTGCCAACGAGTTGATGATAGAGGTAAAGTGACTGTATTTCTCACCAGGCTTTTGTGTATCATATCCCAAGTACTGACATACCTTCCGATACACTTCGTCTTTGTAAAAAGTGTATTTGGCAGGATATTTACAAGTCAAAAGGGCCGAAGCTGTTCGCTCGTCATTGGCAAGCCGTGTCTTGTCTCCTTGATACAAATCCTTGATTGTATTTTTGAATGTGTGAATTCTGGCATCCAAACCTTGACTTTCGTCAAAGAGGGCTTTCACGCACTTCGATAAGTCTTCGGGAACTTTCTCGCACAAAGTCTTGAAAATGTCATCATAGCCAAAACGATCCACAAGATTCTGCCCGAATAGACATTTGACAATTCCAATTTCGTCTTTTCCCGAGGCGTTATTTATTAGTTCCCATTTGTACTCTTCATCATACGCATTGAATGCTGGCAACTTACGCATTTCTTCAATGAGTCGTGCAATAAGCAGTTTACGCAAGGCTTCAACCAACTCTTTACGAAGCTGCCATTGAAAACCTTGCTTGGTTTCCCAACCTTTCTCCATGGTAACACACCAAAAGGTTTCGTCTCCTTTTGTTCCGATAATTTTGAAACGTCCCTGTTTCTTCTGTACCCATTGAGCGAACTTGGTGTTCTTGATGTTGAAGTATTGAGCTGTCTTGCCATATTTCTCAGACAACTGAGAACAATAGCATTTATGCTCTGGCTCACGCAAAAAGCAAAGCAGAGTCTCAATATATGGCTTTGCGTTGGTATCTTGCAGCAGCCTATACCACTCGTCGGAGGTAATTCCAATGTCCCCACAGGAATACTCCCCATTCGAAATCTGTGTCTTATATAATTCTTGCATAAGCAGTCTTAATTATCTGGTTTACCAACCTCATTTACGTTCGTTGATTTTTGCCACGACAATTCCTTCAAAGGCCTTGGCACATTTCCAGATGTCCTCGTATTCTTTCAACGCTCTGTCAGCAAGTCCCTCGTTCGTCCAATCCTTTATGTCCTGTGCATACACTCCTTGGTTCTGTCTTTGGAGCAATGCGGTCGTTACCTCATATGGAAGATTGGCCAGGTGCATGCCGTCAATCACTTTCTTGAAATATCTATAGTCGCCGTCAATCACGAAACCATAATCCACGGCTATTCTGTATATGGCCTCCCAATGGCGTTGCTTGGTGAACGAGGCATATCTGCTTTTGGCACCATAGCCCATTAGCCTGATGATACATTCCTTCAGAATATCCAACCGTGTGGCTTCATCCCATCCTTTTACCGTAATTCGTTCTGCCACCATCCGATAGACCTCTTCCTTGTCGAGAGGTTTCTCGTCGGGTAAAGAATAGGGAATTGACTTACACAATGTGGGCGAAACTGGTTGTCGGCTGGCTTGTGGGTCAAATCCGTTACTTTCCAGTTCGGTGATGTTGGTGCCTACGGCATAGAGGTACATATCCACGACGATGTCTATAGCGGCATTCACCTCCTGCTCTGAGACGCTGACGCTGCTGTGCGCCTCGTCGTTGCGCAACTGCCGGAGTACATCGAGGCGGTTGCTGAACTCTTGCACCTCAGGAGCAAGGCTATACTTCAGCGACTTCAGCGATGGGATGCCGAAGATGCAAGAAGACAGCGTGGCTCCCTTCTCGGGGTCACGGTTCTCTATCTCCTTATTATTGATAAGGTAGTATAGTTTCTTCAGGAACACCTCATACTTCATCAGCAGTTGGTTGAGATGCATACGCCTTTCGCTGCCACTGAGTCCCTCTGCCATGCAGAGCATGTTAAGCGACTCCTTCACGATGGCATCCACGCCGTCGAGGTGAGGCAACGACTCCGCGTTCAGCACGCCAAACAAGTTGTCCACCACCTCTTCCATCGGCCGTATTCTGCCCGCTATCTTCTCGAAGTGCGGAGCATAGACTGCGCACATACGTTTCTTCAGTGCCTCCTCGTGGTAGTCGGGGCGCAACTTCTTGCGTGCCAACTCCAGCAGATCGTCCATCGTCATGCCCTCTGGCGCAGGATTGTTCTCGTCGGTTGTGTCGTAGTCGAAGTCTGCCTCGCCATTCTCCACAGGCTTCAGTTGCTGCATGAAGATGGAATAGAACTGCTCCACGTTTTCGTCGAGCATCTTTTTGAAGCGTTCCACTTTCACAAAGTCGTCACGTTTCTTCAGTTCCACCAGTTTGTAGATGTTCTGGAACTTCTGGTACTCCTTCAGTTTCTCGTCTTCCTGTGTCTTGTCGTCACGTAGCACCGCGCAGAGCTTGTCTTTCTTGTGCAGCCACTCAAACATCACTCCTATCTCCTTGAGCCACATTTGTGCTTCGTTCGCCTTGAGCTCCTCCTGCTCGTTGAGTTGGCGGAGTATTTCCAACAGTTGCTCCATTGACATTTGTTTGGGCTTCCTCTCCTTGGGGCCGTCCTGCTTTTTACGCTTTCCGCCAGACACTGATGTTTCATCCTCGTCGCTGTCCACATCGGTGATGCCCGGTATCTCGTCGCTGTCGTTCACATCGAAGCTGTAGCCCTCCTCCTTGTCGCTTCTCGTTGCGTCACGGTAGATGCGGCAGTATATCTGCCAGAAGTCGAGGAAGGTCTCGTCGGTATATTTCTCGCTGATGTCGTAGATGTTTTTCAGCGCCATCAGCGAGGAGGCATATTTGCCCACGATGAAACGCAGCATTCTTGCCTTGTTGTCCTTTACGGGGTCTATGTAGCCAGCATCACCTTCCTTCAGACCCTCTTCTTCGTTGTGCTGGCGGATGGCGGCCTCCCGGGCGAAACAGTTTTCTATCCAGCTTCTGATGCCGTGCTCCATGTCGAGCACAAAACTGGCATCGTCTTTTTGCTGCGTGTAAGCCTTAAACCACTGCAGGTATGGCTCGCTGGCTGTCATCTGCTTGTAGTAGCCGCCGATGAGTTTCGCCTCTTCCTCCGGGTTGAAGCAGGAAACGGCCATGTCGCAGTATTTCCGGAATGCCGCATTGATGTTGGCCGTGTTCACGTTCTCCCAGGAGCAGTCGATGACGTGGCACTCTGCCTTGTATTTGCAGGTGCGATCCACACGGCTGATGGTCTGTATGGCGTTGATGTCCTGTAT
>CAVKLF010000075.1:3596-9844 GCA_963657075.1 bacterium
GCCAGCATCGCCTTGCCCTCGCCGTGTATCTTGCCATAGACGAGCGACACGAGGCGGTCTACCACAAACTCGGCTATCTTCCTCATGCGCGGTTCCGACTCATACACCTTCTGCTTCACCTTCCTCACGTCGGGCACATTGCCGTCCTCGTCTGGCTCTATGCCTTCGGGGAACACAAACTCCACCGGCACATTGTAGGGGATGATGTGCTTTGTGGGGTCGAGGATGTAGCCATCGGCGATGGCTTCCTTCATGGTGTAGGTGTCGAAGGGCACCCACATCGGTATGGTCGTGGCACTGCGAAACTCGCCGAAGCGGCTCAGCGTCTCGTCGCTCGGTGTGGCGGTGAAACCCACGAGCAGGTTTTTCTTCTTGATGGTCTGTCCCTGCTTGTTGAACGAGTCTTGCAGCCGTTCGAAGAGGTCGATCATCTCCCGGTTGTTCTCGCCCGAGTTGGAACGGTGTATCTCGTCGATGAGAAACGCCACGCGCATGTTCTGCAGGGTCTTGCCTGTCTCGTCGATGGCTTTCTGCAGGTCGAGGAATTTCTGTATGTTCACCACGATGATGCGGCGTTGGTCGCTGAGGGCGTCAACGAAGGTCTTCTTGTCCCTTGCCTCCACAAACATCGACTTGTCTATGTTCATGTTGTACATGCACTCGTCCAACTGTCCGCGCAGTTGCAGACGGTCTACCACGAGCATGATTTTGTCGTAGGCATAAGCTCCCTCGTAGCGGTAGTCCTTTAGCATGAGGGCTGTCCAGCCGATGATGTTGCTCTTGCCGAAGCCGGCGGCATACTGCATCAGCAGCGAGTAGACATACTTGTTGTTGCAGTAGCGTTCGCGGCGCACGATGATCTCTTCCACCTTCTGGGGCGGAATGCCGAGGGCGTAGAGTTCCTGTCGCAGTTTGTCGTTGTAGTAGTTGGGGTTGGCCTCGTTGTCGAGCATCTCGCGTATGCGCCCCATGATCTTGTCGCAACCGAACTTCTGCTTGGGTCGCGGCGCAATGAGGCGACCAGAGTTGGAGGTTCTTACGCGTGCCTTTTGCTTCTTGTCGTACTTATAGTTGTAGGAGATGAAGTTGAAGTAGAGTATCTCGTTCTTGATGGACTGCTTGGAGTAGAGGGCACGTGCCGTCTCCTCGAAGCGTTCTTTCTCTGTGAGCAGCGGCGAGCTGACGGGATAGAGTTTGAATACTTTTTTCACTTCGGGCACCAGCTTGTCGATGGTGGCGGTAGCCGGATGCATGGTAAACTCGGCGTGCGCCGTGTCGTAGATTTGCGCCATGTTGCGCATCACGTAGGTCTCGTTGATGTCGGAGGCGGTGAGGTGGATGGCTTTCTCATAGATGGCGAGCAGTGCCTTCTTCTCCTTCGCCGCCTTAGGGTCGGTCTGCTCCAGGGTGGTGAGGGCGTGTACGGCGGCGAGATAGTCTTTTGCCACCTTGCCGCGTCCCTGCTCACTGGCGTTCTGCCCCATGCTTACGCTCTTCAGTTCCATGTAGCCCAGAAAGACGCCGTTGAGGTAGAAGGTCACGTCGGGGCGCACGGAGCTTATCTCCGTACCGTTGTGCTTCGCCTTGTAGGATGACTCCTCCACTGCGCAGAAGATGTTCTTCTGGAAATCCTCGTCGCCACGCAGTTCGGTGCCTGGCACATAAAACAGCGTGAGCGTTTCACCCTCGAAGGAGATGGTCTTGTAGGTGTTGAAGAAGATGGCTACGTTCTGCTTGTCCACCACTTTCTCGCGGATGGTCTCCACAAGTTTTGTGCGCAGTGCCTTCTCGTCACCGCCGAACTTCTTCATCAGTCGATGCCATTCGGCTGGCTGTGTGGCTTGCAGGAACTCCACCAATATGGAAGGGATGAACATGCCGTTGTTCACCACGTTGGGTGCCACATAGCGATAACCCAGTCCGCCCTCGTCCTCACGACGGCAGAGGAACTGCATCACATAGTCTTTCTGTATCTTTCTTTCGTCCATGGCTTTTCTTTCTTTTGTTTGTGGCGGTTACACCGCGCGTTTGCCCGTTATCACTTCGTCAATGAGCGAGCGTTTCAAGTCGCCGTAGCGGCTTATCTGCTTGTTCAGATTGGCGACGATAGTGTCTATCTTGCCGCACTTGTCGTCGAGGTAAGAGGCGATGGAGCGTTGCTCGGGGAGAGGGGGAAGAGTAACAAACATGCTTGAAATCTTCTCTACTTTGATATTGATTCGGGTAAATCCACGAGCCTCGAAACGCAATGCATCCCTATAATTTGACGATTGAAGTTGATAGTTTACAAATTCTGCAGATACATTGTTCGAAATAAATCTTAAACCACGGCAGAAACTATTGAGATAAACTTCTCCTAGTTTACCCGTCACTACAGCGGTTTTTGCAATACTTTCATAATCTTCGGAACTCATGAGGAATAGAATATCATTTTCTTTGACTCTATTCTGTTCTTCACATTCACTCATCACAACTCTCGGAAAGTCGGATGTATCTATTTTGAAATTATTCAATATGTTAGTAAAGGGGATGTAAGGCTTGGTCTTGGACACATCGACACATCTAAAATCTTCACCAGCCTTTCCTGTAAGTCCACTATATAGGTATGAAACATCCTTCAACCTCTTCACCTCCCACTTCTCGGGCACATTTCCGATCCATTCAATGCCCGAGTCTTTCATTTTGGCATTTTTGTCGAGTCCTTTGGTTACGGCATGGTTGATGATGCTCTTCTTCAGACGAAGATAAGCATCACGCTTGCGAGTGAGAAGAGATACTTGACGGTCAATCTCTGATAACTTCACGTCGAGGTAATCCACCATCCGTTGCTGTTCGGAAAGGGAGGGAATGTCTAATTCATACGACAAAAGGTAATTTCTCTGTAGCTCAGTTTGGTTTGTAGAGCCTTTTACCATTGTTGCATTTATCTCGTCGTAGCGCAAATAAAAATGATAGTACAAATACTTCATCAGATTTGCCCCTTTAGAATTGCGCAGGATTGTCACATGAGAGTCGGCATAGAAGTTCTCATCGTCCCGGTCAAAATAAAGGACTTTACCAAGCACACCTCCACCTGTGGAAGCCATCAACAGGTCTCCTTTTCTTATTTGCGCCCCTTTGCTGGCTTTTGCTGTGTAACGGATATTACTCTCATCTATCCAACCTTTGCTAAAGGTTGCTTGATTCATGACTTTATACTCACCTTCTTCTATATAGTCGGGAGTCGCACCACGAGAGACATAATCACACACTTCTTTTATTCTCTTCATCATAGTCCGATGCCTCCTATCTCTTGTTCAATGTCTTCAATCTCCTTGAGAATATCCTCCGCCTTTTCGAGTTTCTCAGGCACATAAAACTCCTTGTTGAAGTTGATTTCCACGCCCACGGTATTGCTGCCGAGCACATAAGGCTTGAAGATGTACTTCTGCATGAAAGCATCTATCTCCGCAGTGTTGGCGGCAGCATCCTTGTGGTGAGGAATGATCTCGTAGTCGCTGGTGGTGTAAGGCTCTATCGTCACCTTGTGTGCAGAGCCTTTCTTGCCAGTGGAAGCCTTGAAGCCAAATGCGCCGCAACCGAGGTCGGTGGATGCGCCGTCCTTCGTGTGGATGACGGTACACTGGTCGGGACAGAAAGCATACACGCCGTCGCTCTCCGTCTCAACCGAGAGCGCAAGGTTCAGTTTCTCATCCGATACACGCTTGGCGACAGCTTTCAGCTCATCTGCCGAAAGAGCCTGCAGGTCGTCATAGCGTGTGCCGCCCACATTGAGCGCCACAGGACTTTTTACGGCAAACGCCTTGCCGTCCTTGCAGACTGTCTGCTCCACACACTTGCCAGCGTCCGACACCTCGGTGAGCGTGAGCTGCTGCTTGTTGTAGTAGAAATGCTCACGGTCGTAAATCTTGCAGATGTCGGAGGGCACGAAAGCCATCAGCGCATCGGTGATGCGCTCCATGTGCTCGGGCAGCATGCGGCGGCGCTTGTCGCCCTTGCTCGGCTTCTCGGGAGCCCACCCGTTGCTGCCGTCGATGAGCGCAATGCGCCCGCGGCGTTCGGCAGGCTTGTTCTTGTTCATAATCCAGAGGTAGGTGTAGATGCCCGTATTGAAGAACTCCTGCTGCGGCATCTGAATGATGGCCTCCACCCAGTCGTGGTCGAAGATGTATTTGCGGATGTTGCTCTCGCCACTGCCGGCTCCGCCGCTGAAGAGCGTGGAACCATTGTGCACCTCTACGGCGATGCCGTCCTGGGCGAGTTGCCACAGAATGTGCTGCATGAAGAGCAACTGACCGTCCTTTATCTCAGGATAGCCGGCAGGAAACTGTCCCAACTGGTCGTTCTTCACCTCCTTCTCATAGCCCTTCCACTTGGTGCCATAGGGAGGGTTGGCCACGATGAAGTCGAAACTCTCCTCCATGTCGCGGAAAGGCACCATGGTGAGCGTGTTGCCGCACCTGATGGTGCTCATGTCGCGGAAGCGGCTCTCTATGGCAGCCAAGGCGTAGAGCGCGTCGTTGAGTTCGCTGCCGTAGGTCTTGATATATTTGTAGCCTTGTGCCTTGAGGCGGTCGGACACACCATAGAGCAGGTTGGCGCCGCCACAGGTGGGGTCGTAGCCGTGCAGTATCTTGTCCTTCGACTTGTTGACCTTCAGAGCCACGATGCGGGCGATGAGTTCGATGATGTCCTCGGGGGTATATTGTTCTCCAGCGGTGCTGGCGGAGATGTCGGCCCAGCGGCGCTTGATGTGCTCTTCGAGCGTGGTGATGGCCGAGTTGTCGTAAGGAGCGAGGTCTATCTGCGCCCATGCCGCAGCCACCTGCAGAAGGATGCCCTTCTTGCGCAGTTCAGCCACGATGCCATCCATATTGAGGAACTTCTGGTCGGTCTTGTCACGGTCGATGCCGAGCAGCAGTTTGAGGTCATCATCAAAAGCCTTTAGGTAGGCGGCGAAGTCCTGCTCGAAGGTGCTGTCGTTGCGACAAAGGTCCTTCAGCGTCTTGCGGTGCATGACGATATACTCGTTGTAGCCGCACTCCTCGCCGTCGTAGAGCAGCTTGAAAGCCTCCACGTCATCCTCTGCCGTGATGCCGTTCTCCTCTTCCACACGGCGTATGGTGTTCGTCATTCGTCCCTCCACCATGACGAGGGCGAAGAAGGGCATCATGTAAGCCGGGAAGTCGCTCTGCTTGATGCCAGCCGCGAGGAGCAGGTCGGCCACTTCCCAAATCTTGCTCTCATAGTGCATGATGTCCTGCACAGGAGCGTTCAGCTGTATGTTGTTGTCTTCTGCCATATTGCTAAAATTTTGATGTCAGTTAATTATGAGTTATTTCGGGTACAAAGGTACTACTCATCTATGCAAGTATTCTGCACAGAAAAATATTTCTTGTAATTTTCTGCAATTTTCTCCGCAATCTGTTGTCTGAGCCATTGGGGTTCCAATACTTCCACTTGGTTACCGAATGAGAAGATGGCCGCTTCTAGCTCTTTGTTTGGACGCACTTTAATATATAAGGTATGCTCTTCTTCACTAATTACTTCCTGCGAGGTATGCAGTGGCTTTGAGACGATATATGGAAATCGCTTCTCATCAAATTTCAATACCACTTTTTCTGTTTCTGGATGATCTTCAGGTATGGTCACCCCGACAACATCATTGAAACGAGTGGAAAAATCAATATCCTCGTTTGGGATAAATGCCACATCTGCAGGATGCGTGTAACTCACAATCCGATCCAATGCCATATTGGTAATACGGTTTCCGTATTGCTTATTCTCTTCAAGGCCAAAGAGGAACCAACGGTTATTGTATTGTTTCAAGTGGTAAAGATGAACGATGACCGTCCTTTCCTTGCCCTTGTAGGAACGATATGATATTTGAAGAGGTTGATGATTGACCGCAGAATCAATCAACTCGGAAAGATATTCTATGCCTTTGAGCATTTCATTCTGCTCAAAAGACACTACATTTTCTTTGTTAGACTTAATGCCAAAGCGATACTCCAGATTGGAAATAACTTCTTCCAACCAAGCATTTCCGGCAATGCCTCGATATTTGCCAAGCATTTCTATTGTAGAACGAAGACTGTTGACTTCTTCTACTGACATCTCATTATTGAAGATAGAGAAGTTTCTGTCAGTATAACGATAGTAACATCTTTTGCCAACATACTTGTACGCTTCGATGGGTGCATCGTAGGAAACTCTATCGCGCATAAACTTGATGTCTTCACGAATTT
>CAVKLF010000076.1:0-9790 GCA_963657075.1 bacterium
TCTTCAACTGGGACCACCTCGGCATGTTCATGATCAAGGGTAACGAAGACCTGAAGCCGGAGAAAAACAACTACGTGAGCCTCGGCACAGAGTACTCCAACGACAACTTCTTTATCTCGGGCAATGTGT
Source organism: bacterium (assembly GCA_963657075.1). Classification (GTDB taxonomy): domain Bacteria; phylum Bacteroidota; class Bacteroidia; order Bacteroidales; family Bacteroidaceae; genus Prevotella. The sequence goes on from CAVKLF010000076.1 coordinate 130, forward strand.
ACGGCAACTTCTTCCGCAAGAAGATAGAGGGTGTATGGCGCATCTACGACATGCAGTACAACTTCGAATACACTAACCTCGCCAAGCAGAACCTCATTGGTCTGGAGACCATCATGCGCTGGCACTTCCTGAAGCACTTCACTTCCAACGCCACCTACAGCTATGTGAACGTGAGCAAGAACGACGGTGTACAGGTGAACACCACCTCGCCACACGCAGCCACTGCGAGCCTCGACTACAAGTACAATAAGAAGAACTACCGTCTGGGCGCCACCTTCTCAGCCAGCTACATGGGCACAAAGAAGTTCGACGTGCAGGACCGCCTCTCCGTAAACGGTGTGAGCCACGATGCTTACTTCCGTTGCGAGTTGCCCCAATACGTATTGTGCAATCTTTCCGTCATCCAGACCTTCTATAACAAGGTAAAGGTGACCGTGGGTGTGGACAACATATTTAATTATGTGCCCAAGACCTTAGGATCGGGCATCACCATGTTCAACGTGCCAGCCACGGCGGGAGCCAAGGGCCATGTGCAGGTAGAGATCTTGGTGGATGAATTGGTTAAATCATTTAGAAAGAAAAAGAATTAAGTGAAGAGATTTAAGTGAAGAACGAAGAGTGAAGAGTGAAGAATTCAACGGCTCTTCTTTCACATTAATAATATATTATAACATGAAAATATCTCATAAAAACATAGTAGGATTCTGGGGATTTGCAATCCCCAGCATCCTCATGGCTCTTTCAAGCTGTGTATCTTATGAGGCGGAGCCTTTCACAGGCCACACCTTGCCCCGCAAGACTGGTTACAGCACGGGCGTAACCAACGACTGGCTCTACTTCGACCTGAAAACGGGCAACCGATTCAATGTGCTCAACCCCAACCAGAGCATCATCGTGAGCATCGACGACGTACCGGTGAAAGACTATTACCATACGGAGAGCGACACACTCATATATTGGTATGAGGGAGCGCAGAAAAACACCCACTTGAAGGCGAAGGAAGACAAATATGCCTCTGATGACCAGGCGCACGCCACTACAGAGTGGGACATCGCCTTCAACGGCTACCGCCTGCGCACCAATGGCGGAACAAGCGGCGTAGGCCAGGGTGCCGCAGCCGACCTCGGCTACGGCGAGTACGACAAGTGGACAAGCAAGGCACAGGTGGATGCTTACCTCTCGGAGCACAACATCTCATGGGCCGTGGACGACTCGGCGAGCGTCTATGTCACCATGTCGCAGAACGACTGGAACAAGTATTGCATCAAGAACCACCTCGACATGAACGAGAATCCTTGGTTCGACCCGAACAACGGTCCTGCCAAGCAGTTGGTGAGTGCCAACCCCGTGCTCGCCAATGCCATGAGCTTCTCAGGTCCACCACCCGTTTATTCGCCCTCGTTTCATACCTACGTCATCCGTTCCTGGGACGGCGAGCGATACTACAAGCTAAACATCATCTCCTGGTATGACGCCAATGTAGAGATAGGTGACGAGGGTGGTAAAATCAGTTATTACTTAGACGAACTAAAGTAATGAACATAACTATGGAGAAAACGGAAACTGTCTGACTAGGACAGTTACACTATCTGACTAAGACAGGCATCTTATCCTCCCTATATCTGTTTACAGACGTAGTGACACAAATATTATACGTCCCCGATGTTGCAATGGCAACATCGGGGACGTAATTGATGTAGCGTACAGAGAAGAATAAAACGTTTTAGACCGCACACCGCACTAAAAGCGCATTAACTTGTTGATTATCAGGTAGTATAACCTTGTGCGGTGTTTGCTTCAGACCGCACAACACCGCACAACACAGCACCGTGTTTTTTCTGATTTGGTCTAAGTGGACTATAGCTGTTCACCATGTGGCTCGCGTGCGGTCTGAGTGCGGTGTTGTGCGGTCTAAGCCAAACACCGCACAGCATCTAATCACCTACCATTCAATAAGTTAAGGCACATCCAGTGCGGTGTGCGGTCTATTTTGCAATTTTCTTTTCTTATCGCTCTATTTTCTCCTTACATTCCTCCATCAGCCACTTCGGTGTACTCGTAGCTCCACAGATGCCCACGGTATTCACGCCCTCAAACCAAGACCTATCTATTTCTTCGGCGCTCTCTATCTGATAGCTCCTAGGATTGACACTCTTACATTCCTTAAAAAGCACCTTACCATTGCTGCTCTTTCTGCCACTCACAAAGAGGATCACATCATGTTTGCTGGCAAAGCTGGCTATATTGGGCATACGATTGGCTACCTGACGGCAGATGGTGTCAAAACTCTTGAAAGTAGCTCCCTCCACGATATGCTGCTGGCAATATTCTATGATACGATGGAATTCATCGAGGCTCTTCGTAGTCTGTGAATAGAGATAGATGTCTTTGGCGAAATCTAACTTGCCCGACTCTTTGAGTTGTTTTACATCGTCAAATTTTTCCACGACTATCGCCTTGCTCTCGGTCTGTCCTACCAAGCCTAGCACCTCAGCATGTCCGTTCTTGCCAAAGATAACAATCTGTGCGTCGGGATTACTCACATATTGTTTCTTGATACGCTTCTGCAACTGGAGCACCACCGGACAGGTAGCATCAATAATCTCTATATGATTTCGTTCTGCAAGGGCATAAGTCTCTGGCGGCTCTCCATGGGCACGCAACAAGACCTTTACATCATGAAGTTCCTTCATCTGCTCATGGTCGATGGTGATAAGTCCGGCATGATGCAAACGCTCCACCTCCATACCATTATGCACAATGTCACCTAGGCAATACAAGGTACTGCCCTTCTCCAGTTCTTCTTCCGCTTTCTTGATGGCAGTGGTTACGCCGAAGCAAAAACCACTGCCATTGTCTATTTCTATCTGCACGATTATCTAATTTATAATTAATAATGTAGAATTATTCATTGTACATTATTCATTGTACATGAACTCTCACGGTTACCTTGGCATTGTCGGGGTCGTTGGTAATCATTAAGATACGCGGCTTCTTGGCACGCGACTTCTTCAGGTCGGCAGCTACAGCAGTCACCTTCATCTTCACGGTCTCGCCAGGGGCTATCTTACTCTTCTTAAGCTGCACCTGCAAGCCCATCGTAAACATTTGCATGCTTCTGATTTCAAGATCCGACTTACCATTATTGGTTACGAGAATCTCTCCCTTCAATTTTTTCTTGCCATTAAAACTTCCCAAGTCAAGGGTGGTGGTAGACATCTGTATCTTCGGCGCATTCGCCTTTTGCTCACTGGTCATCTGGTCGAAGTCGGGCAAGAGCACGGCTGACACAACGATCTCCTTCTCGGGAGCCACCTTGTCGCCAGGACGTTCACCCAGATAGACTGATGTTTGGTTCAGACCGAAATCGCGCAGTTTCTTCGAATCGAGCACAAGACTGACCTCTGCGGCATGATGAGGAGCCAACTTGGATGGAGACACGATAGCCTGAAGATAATTAGGCAAGTGCATAACCACTGGTTCCATGGTCTGATCGGTAGGATTGAAGATGTGAATGCGCTGCACGGGGCGGTCACCGCGATTCACGTCATCAAACTCCACTTCCTGTGCGTCCGATTTGATTTCGCCCAGCATCTGATCGTAAGACCCTGCGAAATCTACCACATTACTCACCACCTTTCCTCGCATCGTAAGGATGAAGGGGTCTGACGAGGCATTGCTGTAGAGGCAGAGTTGCTTGGCAAAGGTGCCCATCTGCTTGGCATCATAGATGGTCTTCACCACGAAGCTGTCACCCGGAGCGATGCTGTTCTTTGGGTATTCCACCGAGGTGCAGCCACAGCTTTTCAACACTTGATTGATGACCAAGGGCTTACTTCCCTCATTCTTCATCTGGAACTCAGCAGCTACGGGATGGCGAAACACTACCTGTCCGCAATCCACCACCTCATGCTGAGTCGCAATTTTTTGTGCGGATGCCGTCAACGCCAGCAGCGAAGAGAGCATCAATATGTTTATTCGTTTCATAGTCTTCCTTTTTTCTTTTATTTATTGTCAATAGTCATCTTGTATGCAGCATCACGACCACAGAACTCGGGGCTGTAGGTGCACTGAGCCGTACAACTGCCCGACTGATAGTCGCCCTTGCGGTCTACATAGTATTCCATCTCCACGAAGTGCTTACCCTTAGATAAACGATCAAAATAGAAATTTGTTGTATTGTCCCTTGGCGACACATAGCATCCCTGCCCCCACTGATAGCCACTTAACTGACTGGCAGGTTCCAGGCAAGCCGCCCGTTTGTCGATGATTTGCACGAAATCATAGTCGCGGTCGGCCACAATCTCTATGGTTACCTTCACCCGGTCGCCCACCTTTGCATGCTTGTCGCAGGACAACTTTCTTGTCACCCTGATGCCCGACTCAGCCGAGGACACTTCGGAAGATGTCTGCTTGAACTCGGCGTAAACGGCTCCCCAGCTGGTACCATCGTTCTTCTTGTCGATAATCAAAGTCTTGGCTGCCCCCTGGCTGGACACTTTCACGTAGCCACGTTCTTCCGTATTCCCTGGCAATGGCAAGGTCTTGCCATCGAGCTTGAGGGCAGCATTCGCGCCCGTCTTATCGAGCACCTGCTCCCTGCCGTTGAGGAAAGCGTAGACGGCATTGACAGTATTCACTGGCGTTTCCCACGCTTGTGTGCGCTTCGACTGCAACAGCCACAGCTGCATCTCGCCGACAGACTGCTTCATCTTGTCGGCGGCAAGCGTCTGCATCGCCTCGATAGCAGCCACCTGGGTAGGAATCTTATAGTCTCTCCAGCTATAGTATGCCTTGCGCGTGTCGAAGTAGCGTCCCATTTCTGGCTTATAGACGGAATATTCGTTGATGCTCTGCAAATATTCATCGGCTTTCTGTCGATAACCATGCTTGCCTAGCACCACGGCGGTGAGAGCCTTACCATAGATGGTGAAGTCGCAGGTCTTGGCGACCAATCTTTTCATCAGATAATCCACATCGGCTGCCACCGAGGCATTCAGCTTTCTTCCGTCCAGCGACAGGATGTAGAGGTAGTTGACTGCCTCTTCGCTCGGACGAAGGTTTTTGGCATCGTCCTTCTCCTCTGCTTCCTTCATCTCTTTCACCTCCTTGGCTGCTAGCTTTTGCAGATACCTCAAGGCTGCCGTCAACATACTAGTAGTCTCCTTTTGGATGCCCACCATGCTGTTGAGCCTAACCATCATCTCGGCCACTGCCGTAGTCATATAGCGGCTACCTTGCATTCCCTTCCACCAAGAGAAGGATCCGTCTCCGTTCTGCAAAGTCTTCAGCTTGGCCACCTGAGTGGAAAGGCGACTGGCGTTCTGCGCCTCATCGAAGTTTTTAATGAACTTACAGTAGTGGCGAGTGATGCTGTTGCTGTAGATGGCCGACATGAGCGAGATGGCATTGTCATCGACCGACGAGTCTAAGGACGGTAGGGCCTGTATCATTAGCCAACTGGGGTTGTTGGTGTATTCTACGGTCATCTTCGTGTCCAGAGTTCCTTTACTAGGGTAGAGATGAGTCAGGTCGAAATCCTTCATTCCCTTCTCAGTGAGGGTGAAAGGTAAAGTGTTGGTCACGACTTCCTGGTTGCTCAACACAGGCAGATAGTGCTGCTCGCCGTCACTGTAGCCATTGCCGGCAGCCACCACCTTATTTATATATATACCCTCCTTCATTTCCGGGAGGTCGAAGTTCACTGTAGCCGTGCCGTCGGCATCGATATTATATTTCTGCGCCTTCTGCCACACCATCTTGTTGGTCTCTGGGTCGATGAGTTGCATACGGATGTTGCCTCCCACCTTCTTGTCTGACGTGTTGAACAACTTGGTCACGATGGTAGCCCTGTCGCCCTCACGAAGGAAGCGGGGCATATTGGGCTGCACCATGACGGTCTTCTTCGCCACCGCCTCATCCACGATGCTGCCATTGCGCATCTCCTTGTCATGAGCCAAGGCCATGAATTTCCAGGTGGTGATGCTCTCAGGCAAGGTGAACTTGATGGCCACATCGCCCTTCTCGTCCGATTCCAAAGCTGGATAGAAAAAGGCTGTCTCGTTCAGGTTCTCGCGCACCTGCACATTGTCCAGTTCCTTACTTGTCTTGCCACTGGGTTCTTCATCAGCGAGGCTGCGATCTTCCACCATCATCCCCATAGCGGCGTTCATCTTGTGGGCGGAAGCTTTGTAGCGAACTGCCTCCACAGTTTGCCCTCTCACACTACCTACGGCAAACAACATTCTGTCCTTATAGAACCCACCACTGAAGTAACGGTCATCGAAATGATCCACTTCCAGTTCTCTCACGTCAAAATACTTCGTGGGATAGGAACTTCCTAAATTACCATATCCCCTCCTCAGACTCAAGTTATTGGTCCAGTTGCAACTGGGCAGACTGTTGTAGAACCCCAAAGACAGGCCCCAGTTATTGGCCTTCAACCTGTCGAGAGCCTTGTCATAGAGCACACTCATCAACTGTGCCTTGGCAGGTTTGCCGTCAGAGGTGGTGATATTCAGGGTCCACTCCTCCTTCTGTCCAGGAGTCAGGCGATTACGGAAGGTCTTCCAAGTCACGTTGAGCTGCTTGTCGGGCAAGGGGCGGGCGATGCGCATCATGTTTGTATAGCACTGGCCCTCCTTCACGAAACTATAATTGAGCACAACGCCCGAGGCATATTCCGGCTTGTAGGTAAACGGCAAGGTGACGATGCTGTCGCCCAATTCCCAAGCTCCCTTCTCCAGCAACTTGTTTCCAGCGATAATGGAATACACGATGTACACTCCGTTCTCCGAACTTCCCACCTGCAGATAGACGGGCTTTCCATCACGTGGAAACTGGTCGGCCGTCTGATAGCTCCAGTGAATCGTCTTCTCCATCGGATGCGTGTCCTTCATACTGAAGAGCGTAAACTTCTGCTGCAGGGTATCCTGCCCGCAGATAGCCTCCAGCTCGTGTACGCCAGAACTCTTTACACCTGCTATATAAATAGGTGTATTGCTAGCCACACTCTCCCACTCTCCCTTGTCGATGCGATAACGCACGGGCGCGGCGATGTCGATTCCGGCACTGTTGCGATAGGAGAAGGTGACGGTCTTCAGGCTGTCCGTCTCGATGCGCTTAGGCAAGTCGACGCTGAAGGCAGTCGACTTGGTGCCCAAGGGCAGACTCATCTCGCCCTGATGGCTTTCGCCGCCCAGGTCGGTGACGATGGCCTCCACGTCAAAATTGAAGAAACGAGCCTTGCGCAAGAAACCTCCCATGCCAGCTTTCTCTCTTTCCGAAGGAGAAGCCTCCAGGGGAATCTCCACATCGAAGGTTCCATCCTCACGGGTCACTCCCGTTCCCTTTTTCACTTCGAGGTCAGCGGAACGAGAGCCCCACCACCAGAGCAGGCTGCGACGGGTCACTGTATACTCCACCTTGGCACCCTGCACGGGCACGCCGGCATAAGTCTTGGCCGAGGCCTTCACCACCACGGTGTCGCCCCAGGTGTATTTCTCGTTCACCTTGGGGAAAGTGATCTCGAAGGTAGGACGCTTGTATTCCTCCACTCGGAAGTAACGGCTGGTTCCGCCCTTGTCCGTCAGTATGCAATATTGTCCGTTCTGTCCACCCTCGGGCAACTGGAAATCAACCGATGCCGTACCATATGCGTCGGTCTTCGCCTTCATCTCGGTCACCACCTTCCAGTTGGCATCCCTAAGAGAGAATTTCACCTCCTCCCCCTCGCCCAACGCCTTGGCATCGCTGCCTTTCTCGTTGTTGAAGAGAAGCACCGTCGCATGCACGGCCTGTCCGGGGCGGTAGATGGCGCGGTCGGTATAGAGCCTGCCCATCAAGCAAGTCTCCCTTTGCTCGTAATAGCGCACACGGGAGAGATGCGAATACTCGGCTGGGGTGTATTTATCCACTGCTGCGGAAATCAAAATGTAGCCATCCTTCCTCTGCTGAATCTTGGCCCCGGCAATGGGCTGGCCTGTGGTGGCACTCACCACCACGTGGCGAGCGCTGCCATCGGGCAACTGCTGCGAAAGCAGCGCCAGGTCGCTCACATAAAAGAGCTTGCGCAGAGGTTCGACACCGGCATTGTCGGCGGTTACCTCCATCAGATAGGCGCCTATCGGCAATCCAGCCAACTCAAAGGAATCCGTCACCTCCGCATAGTCGGGGTGCCCGTAATATTGGCGCACGATGTCCTTCTGGTGAAGGGGCGCCGTCTTCTTCCTCAGCATCTTATAGGTGGCGGCATCGTTCACGTTGTAATTGTTGTCGGCAGTGATATTGAGTCGGGAGATGGCCACCGTAACAGTCTGCAGGTTGCGCACGCGGAGATGCAGCCATTGCTTACGCTCGGGCAGCAGCACGGTGGGCAGGTCGGAGAGCGAGAACATCGGCTCGGTGAGTCGCTTCTGCGCATTTCTGAGCACATTCATCCTCGACCATCCGCCCCACTGGCTCAATGCGTAGTTAATGTAGTTGATCTTGTCCATGGGCTTGGCGTCGGTGGCTCCCTCCAGGAAGCGATAGTGCTCCACGGCCAGCTCGCCCGCCTCGGGAAGATCCCGATACTCATGGATGATGGAGTCGATGGTGTTGAGGTACTTCGACTTCCTTACCTCCTTCACATCATCCTGCCTGTCTTTCTGAATCATCTCGAAGGCACAGAGGCAGGCAGCGCCTCGATTGCCCACTTGGGTATAATAGTCGTGCATCAAGAGATATGCCTCCTGGGTATCAGCTTCGAAACCTATCAAGTGTAACATATCATTGCCGAAGCTGTTTCCATCGATGCCCTTTAAGGCCAAAGGCACATACTCGACAGAAGTATGTTGGGCTAAAAGTGCAGGATTAGCCAAAGCTTTCTTGAAGCATTCGGCACTCTTCTTTGTGCTCACTTCCTCATCGCCGGGTTCTATCTCAAAACGATGCTCACGATAGAGTTTACCCAAGACAGCATTCCATACTGCCTTCAGCATCGGGTCGTTGGTCTGTAGAGTTTGTGCTTCCATCCGTTTGATGGCAGGCGCCAGAGAATCTGGCGAAATGGCATTCCACAACATCGCCTGGCGCAGTTCCGCAGCCAAGAGTTGCCCATAATCCTTGGAAACCGTCGCCTTGCAGATGATTTTCTTCATTACGCACAACTCGCTTTTAGGCAAGTCTTTTTTCTGCAAATCAGAGGCTTGCTTCCACAAGTTATCGTAGGTCTGAGCCATTGTTTGCGACATGGCTAACACCATAAGAAGGAGTGTTATAATGTTTCTTTTCATAAGCCCAGTATACGTTATGTTAATCACTACTTGTTGTAATGTAAATATACATTGCAAAAATACAAAAAAAAACTATTATTTGCCTCTTTAACTAAAACTTTTTCTTATCTTTGCAGAAAATTAACTGCACACGGAAACTCAAAAGCTAACTTTCATCGCACACACTTGAATTTTTCGCATCGAAATATCATCAATCATAAATTAAACTAAAAAGACAATGGCAGAAAAAAAGTACGGTCATTTCGATGACGCGAACCGCGAGTACGTGATCACCGACCCCAAGACCCCATGGCCTTGGATCAACTACCTGGGCAACGAAGACTTCTTCTCGCTCATCTCCAACACCGCCGGCGGCTACTCCTTCTACAAGGACGCCAAGTTCCGCC
>CAVKLF010000077.1:0-9645 GCA_963657075.1 bacterium
ACGCCTCCGTGGGAGGCAAGACGGGCATCAACTTCGGCGGACTGAAGAATGAGGTAGGTGTGTTCAACGACTCTAAGTTCGTCATCCTCGACACAGAGTTTCTCAAGACACTCGACGCCGAGAACATCTGCTCGGGGTACGCCGAAATGCTGAAACATGGTCTTATCTCCGATGAGAAGATGTGGCAAGAGCTAGTTGGCTTCGACCTGGCAAATCCTGACCTCACCCAGCTGCAGCGCATGGTGGGCGACAGCGTGGCTGTAAAAGAGCGCATCGTGGAGCAAGACCCTCACGAGATGGGCATCCGCAAGGCGCTCAACCTAGGCCACACCTTCGGCCATGCCTTCGAGAGCTGGGCATTGAAGCGTAATCCTATCCTCCATGGCTATGCGGTGGCGTTCGGTCTTATCCCGGAACTGTACCTCAGCACCGTAAAGACGGGCTTCCCTACCGAGAAGATGCGCCAGACGGTGCAGTACATCAAGGAGTACTACGGGCAGCTCGCCATTACTTGCGATGACTATGATGAGCTGATAGAACTCATGCGACACGACAAGAAAAACCAGAATGGCATCATCAACTTTACCCTGCTGGGAGGCATCGGCGACATCCGCATCAACCAGACGGCTACCCTTGACGAAATCAAGGAAGCGCTCGATTTCTTCAGAGAGGGGCTCTAAGTGATGATAAAAGAACAACTTGGTACATTTTCATCTCATTTCCTTTTAGCCAAGAATTAGAGAATTTAAGAATTCTCTGTTTGTCTCTAGTTGTCTCTGTTGTCGTAAAAAACAAAAGCTCTTTGGTTCGTAACATTTGATAGGTTTACGACTATGATTTGATTGTTTTACGACAACAGAGACAACAAGAGACAACATTCCCGTTAGGCAATTTAACATTTAACACTTTACATTGTTCATTTAACACTGTTCATTTGAAAGCAGCCAGCGCCGGGGCTTGCCCGTCTCGGTGAGCGGCAAGTGCTCCACATACATGAACTCCCGCGGAATCCAATATTTCCTTTGAGCGGAATTTTCTTCCTCTTCGGAGGTTTCAGACAAGAGGCGGCGAACGGTAGCCTCTACTTTCTGTACGTCATGGTCTTCCGTCATGAGCACGGCGATTTCGCCAAACTTCTGGTCTTTCTTCTTCACCATCATGAAAGGCTTTTCGAGATGCGGTCTCAGCAAGGCCTCTACCTCTTCTATCTGTATCTTGATGCCGCCCGAGCAGATGACGTTGTCTTTTCGGCCCTTGATACGGAAGCGCTGCCCTCTCACTTCAGCGATGTCGTTGGTAACCAATGGTTCGGCGCAAACTTGCGGAGCATCTATGACCAGACACCCCTCCTCGGTTTGGCTTATCTTGACACCGCGGAACGGCTGATACCACTCGCTCGCCTCCTTGCCATTGATTCTTCGCAAGGCGATATGCGACAAGGTCTCGGTCATACCGTATGTACTCCAGATGGCATTCTCGTATCCATGCGATTGGCGGAATTCCTCAGACATACCTCTGAGTTGCTCCGTCAAAGCATCATCGATGGCTCCGCCGCCGATAATCAGGTGCTTGACGCGGCTTAGCCGCTCTCGCTCCTCGGGTACTTGCAGGCTATTATACACCTGCATCGGAACCATGGCCGCAAAGGTAATCTCATTCGTCAAGCATAGCTCGGCATCTGGGTCGAAAGACCGTAGCTGGGCGGTGTTCAAAGACGCAGCAGACAAGGGATGTCCGCTGGGATGTACGCAGATAAGCTGGAGCTGTCGCTGCCAACTACGTACCGCCATCATCTTGCCGGCTACATAGTCGAGCGACATGCAGAGCAAAGCAGTATCGCCGGGCTTCAGTCCGAGAAAGTCGCAAGTTATCCGGGCGGAGTTCACCATTCGCCTCTTCTCCACCCAGATAGTCTTGGGATGGCCTGTAGAGCCACTCGTAACCAGCCGCAGCTGTTGCTCGCCGTTATTCCATTCCGAAAGAAAATCTTCTAAAGTCATTTATTTACTCACCCAAAGTTTATCCCCTATCATCTCCAGCGGCATAGGGATATTATCCGTAAAAAGTTGTCCAGTACCCAGTCCTTGCGGCATCTTTACATCAGGACCGTACATCTTCGCCGCAAAATGGGCAATGGCATTCAGCCCTACATTGCTCTCCAATGCCGACGTGATCCAGGAGCCGATGCCTCGCTCCTCTGCGAGCCTTATCCACTCCATACATCCATAGACGCCTCCATGGAGCGAAGGTTTCAGGATAATATACTGCGGACGGATGGTGTCGAGCAGCGCCTCCTTCATCGAACGGACGTTCACACCTATCAGCTCCTCGTCGAGGGCGATAGGCAATGGAGTCTCCCTGCAGAGTTGCGCCATCTTAGGCCACTGATGTTGCTTGATGGGCTGCTCTATCGAATGGATATCGTACTGCGCCAAAGCCTCCAATCGGCTCATCGCATCCTCTGGCGAGAAACCGCCGTTGGCATCCACGCGCAGTTCGACCTGCTCTCGGGGATACGCCTCACGGATACGTTTTACGAGGTCTAGCTCCTGGAAGAAGTCGATGGCTCCTATCTTCAGTTTCACACAGTGGAAGCCTGCCTGGAGTTTCTCCTCCATTCTGCCCAGCATCTCCTCGTAGGTTCCCATCCAGACTAGCCCATTGATGGTAATGCCCTCCTCGCTACGGGCGAAAGGAGAGTCGAAGAGACTGGCAAGACTTTCCATCCCCATCGGCACGGAAACGCCCAGACCTTTCGCCTTGTGAAAGAAATCGGCGAATGCCGTCTCCAGTCCAAAGGTCATGCTGGGATAGGCACGAATCATGTCGTAGGGGATGCGCCCCATCTGCTCTACCATCTGGCACACCTGCCGCAAAGTTACCTCGTACTCTGGCTTGGCGTCGCAACTCAAGTCGGGAAGCGTAGCACACTCTCCCACTCCCTCTATACCGGGACATTCAGTATCGGTAAGCGTGAGATAATAGCTGTGGCGCGAGGTGTAAACGCCGCGCGAGGTGCCTGCAGGCTGCTTGAAATGAAGCGTCTGTTCTGATATTTTTATCTGATACATGATGATGGTCTAAAAAACCTTGCCCACGCCTTTTGGGAGCGGACAAGGTTCATATTCTTTTGCGTAACGAATCGCTTTATCTGTCTGAATACATGTTGTCGTAATACTTCTGGTAGTCGCCAGAAGTTACGTTATCCATCCACTCTTGGTTCTCTAGATACCACTTGACGGTCTTCTCGATGCCCTCCTCAAACTGGAGAGATGGCTCCCAACCCAGCTCCTTCTGCAACTTGCGAGAGTCGATAGCATAACGCATATCGTGCCCCTTACGGTCGGTAACGTAGGTGATGAGGTCGAGATCCTCGCCTTCCTTTCTGCCGAGCAAGCGGTCTACAGTCTTGATGACCACCTTGATGATGTCGATGTTCTTCCACTCATTGAAGCCACCGATGTTATAGGTCTCTGCCACCTTGCCCTTGTGGAATATCATGTCGATGGCACGGGCATGGTCTACCACATAGAGCCAGTCGCGCACATTCTCTCCCTTGCCGTATACTGGCAGTGGCTTGCGATGGCGGATATTGTTGATGAAGAGAGGAATCAACTTCTCAGGGAATTGGTAGGGACCATAGTTGTTGGAGCAGTTGGTCACGATGGTAGGCATTCCGTACGTATCGTGGAAAGCTCTCACAAAGTGATCGGAGCTTGCCTTGGAGGCTGAGTAAGGAGAATGGGGATTGTACTTGGTGGTCTCTACGAAAAATTCCTCGCCGTACGCCTCATGGTTCTTGTCGCTAGAGGCCTTGGTAGTGAAAGGAGCAGGCACACCCTCGGGGTGGGTCATCTGCAAGGCTCCATATACCTCATCGGTAGAAATATGGTAAAAGCGCTTGCCCTCATAGCCCTCTGGCAGACTCTCCCAATAGATTTTGGCAGCCTGCAGGAGCGACAAGGTGCCCATCACATTGGTCTGGGCGAAGGTGAAGGGGTCTTTGATACTACGGTCTACATGGCTCTCGGCAGCGAGATGGATAATGCCGTCCACCTGGTACTCTTGCATCAGCTTGAGCATGAGGTCGAAGTCGCAGATGTCGCCCTTTACAAAGGTATAGTTGGGCTTGTCCTCGATATCCTTGAGGTTGGCCAGGTTGCCGGCATAAGTCAACTTATCGAGGTTGATGATATGATACTCAGGATATTTGTTCACGAAAAGTCTTACGACGTGTGAGCCGATGAAGCCTGCACCGCCGGTAATGATGATATTCTTCATTTATTTGCTAAATGTTAAGTGTTATGTGTAAATATGAAGTTACGCATTCGCAGCCGCCAGTTCGGCGATGCACTTCTTCAGGCTATCGGTCCAGTAAGGCACTTTATAGCCGAAGGTGCTCTTGAGCTTGCTCTTGTCGAGCACAGAGAAGTGAGGGCGTTTTACAGGACTTGGGAATTCCTCACTGTAGCATGGCTGGATGTCGCAGGTATTGCCCGAGAGTTCGCAGATAATCTTGGCGAAGTCAAACCATGAGCATACGCCCTCGTTAGAGAAGTGATAGATGCCCGTCTTGCCTATCTGGTCGGTCTCGATGATATGAGCGATGACGGCAGCGAGGTCGCCTGCATAGGTAGGCGTGCCCACCTGGTCGAACACTACCTTGAGGGTATCGTGGCTGGCTGTAAGGTTCTGCATGGTCTTCACAAAATTCTTGCCCCACTGCGAATAGAGCCAAGCCGTGCGGATGATGATGTGGTTACACCCTGTGGCGATGATGCTCTGCTCGCCGGCGAGCTTGGTCTTGCCATACACGCCGAGCGGATTGGTTTCCCAGTCTTCACGGCAAGGGATGTTCTTGTCGCCCTGGAACACATAGTCGGTAGATACGTGAATGAGCGTTCCATTCACTTCCTTCATAGCCTGGGCGAGATTACCAGCAGCCGTATTGTTGAGCAAGTTGGCAAGGTCGAAATCGCTCTCAGCCTTGTCCACATTGGTGTAGGCTGCACAGTTTACGATTAACTGGATGTCATTCTCCTTCACCTTGGCACGGATGGCATCGAGATTAGTGATGTCCAACTTTTCATAGCCGTCAGCCACATCGGTGAATACGAAATGGTGTTTGCTTTCTTGTGCGCACTTTTGCATTTCATGGCCTAGCTGACCATTGGCACCTGTTACGAGTATATTCATTTGATCTGTCTGTTTACAACGAGGACTTTCCGTCCCCTTTTATACCTTATTATATAATATGTGGGGCAAAATTACGTTTTTTTTTCGACATCAGCAAGTTTTCTGGGAATAATCTAACAATAATTATACTTATTACACAAAAAGACCGCCACCCTCTTTCACAAGAGAGTGGCGGTTCTTACCTTTAACCAATCTTTTTTTTCCCTTATATAAACTAAACCTGTTTTTTATTTAAATCAACATACTAAATCAACAAAAGGATTTTTCTAAATACCTCTTTTATTTATTAGAAGACTTGAAGCGGTAATAAAACCTATATACAACTTTAATATTTCTGAATTTCGATGCAAAGATATGGCTTTTTTTCGACACCTGTATGGATGAGTAAGCGATAAGTAAACAACAGGTAGTTATATAAAGATGTTAAGTATCACAATATCAAGAAGTTTACATAGTTAACCATTTTTAGCGAAGTAAATTTGATAATATCAAATAATAGTTGTAATTTTGCAAAAAATAAGACATACCAACAATAAATACTAGACAAGTCAACAATAATTACCATATAAATCAACAATAAATACTATACAATGAGAAGGCTTTTCGTATTCTTGCTCATACTGTTTCCACTCATCATGCAGGCTGCGCCAACGGAGGAGCAGCTATTGTCGCATATGGACAAAATCCTAGAAAAAGCGCCTCAATACCAAGCGCAAAAGGAACGAAGCATCAAGCGTCTGAAACGTCTCTTATCCGAAGCCACCACCGACAAGGAGCAACTGGTTTGGCTCGACAGCATTTACCAGGCGTACGCCACCTATCGCTACGACTCTGCTACGGCATACGTAAACAGAGGATTGGAGTTGGCTGAGCGCATCCACAACGAGGAATACCTGATACGCAATAAGATAAACCGGGCGCAAGTGCTCTCGGTAGGAGGGTTCTACAGCCAGTCGCAAGCCCTGCTGGAAAGTATCAATCCGCAGACTCTCGACCGCCACGCACGCAGGTACTACTATATGACATTCGCCTGGCTGTACAATTACTGGGGCTCATTTTGCGCCAAGTCTGAGTTTGCCGATGGGTACAAGGAACTGAAGAAGAAATACCTGCTCTTGGCTTTGGAAAATTTCAAGGAAGAAGAGCGCAACACGGCACTCTATTATTATCTTTCCGCCGAATGCCTCTTCTTAGACCACCCTACCCATCCTCATGTCTTGAAAGGTTATCTGAAAGCCAAGAAAATGTCGGCTGTTAACACCCGTGTACACGCCTCCACCACTTATGGTGTGGCAAGATATTATCTGGACACAGAGCACCCTGCCCTGTACGAACAGTACCTGGTGGAAGCAGTGGAGTCTGACATCATCTGCCAACTCAAGGAAACCTTGGCACTGCAAAAGCTCGCCATCTTCATCTACGAGAAAAGCTCGGAGTACAACAAGCGTGCAGCCAAGTACATCAATGCTTCCATGCGAGATGCCCAGTTTTTCAACAACCGCCTACGCATGGTGGAGATTTCCAACATACTGCCAGTCATAGCATCTGCCAACCAACAGGCAGCCGAGCGTTCACGCACCCGCATCCAGCTGGCGTTTATCGGGGCTTGCATCATCCTCACGCTAACCTTCATCTTCGCCGTAATAAGCATCAAGAGCAAAAACAAGTTGAAGCAAACCCGAACCGTCATCGAGCAAAAGAACTTACAGTTGGAGGAACTCAACCAGCGACTCATCGCCACCAACAAGCGCAGAGAAAACTATCTGCGCCTATTCATGGACATCAGCGCCCTATACATCCGTAAGCTCGACGACTATCGCAAACTGGTAAGCCGCAAGGTGAAAGCTCGCCAAACGGACGATCTGCTGAAAGCACTCAACACCTATCGGCTCTCGGAAGAAGACACCAAGATGTTCTACAATCGCTTCGACCGTGCCTTCCTGGAGCTATACCCCCACTTTGTGGACGAATTCAACAATCTCCTGTTGCCAGAAAACAAAATCGTTCTGCCACAAGCGGGGATGCTCACCACCGAGATACGCATTTACGCCCTGATGCGACTGGGAGTTACCGACAGTCAGGAGATAGCCACCCTACTCTTCTACTCCACCCAGACCATCTACAACTATAAGTCTGCGATGAGATCGAAGGCCAAAAACCGTGACACTTTCGAGGCGGATGTCAACCGCCTCTGCCACATCATATAAGTTTTTTCAATCTTTCCATCTTTCGATGACAGTGCCATTGGCTTGGTGCGTAGCGAGCACGAGCACCTCGGCTATCTGCACATGCTCAGGAGCAGAGGCTGCATAGAAAGCCACATCAGCCACATCGTCACCGTTGAGCGGCGTAATGCCACGGTAAACATTGTCGGCACGCTCATTGTCGCCATAAAAACGGACATTGGAGAAATTGGTCTCCACCAGTCCCGGTTTTACATTGGTAACACGTACCTTGGTATGCGCAACGTCGATGCGCAGACCATCACTGATAGCCTTGACGGCTGCCTTGGTGGCACAATACACGTTGCCGCCAGCATAAGCCGCATCGCCAGCCACACTACCTATATTAATAATGTGTCCGTGATTGCGCTCTACCATGCCGGGCACGATGAGACGAGTCATGGTAAGGAGTCCCTTGATGTTGGTATCTATCATTTGGTCCCATGCCTCGAAATCCCCCTCGTATTCGGGCTCCAGTCCACGGGCCAAGCCTGCGTTATTGATAAGCACATCGATGGCGCGCCACGCCTCTGGGATGTAGTCCACAGCTTTTTTGGCAGCCTCCCGATTACGCACATCAAAGGCGAGCGCCAACACCTGCACGCCCTCTTTTTCCTCCAGTTCACGCTTCAGAATTTCGAGTTTTCCCGTATTACGTCCAGTAAGAATCAGATTGTAGCCGCCTCTAGCGAAACGGCGTGCGCAACCTTCGCCTATGCCACTTGTTGCGCCAGTGATAAGAGCTATTTTATTCATCGTTTTAAAGTATTAATATTCTGACTTCGGCATTGGTCATCTTTTCGATTTCGTTCATAGGGCGCTTATAGTATACGCTCTGTATCGCCTTGTTGATGATACCATGTCCCACGGCAAGGATGGTTTTATCGGGATAAGTTACCTTGAGCCAAGTGAGGAAGTTTTGGGCACGAGATTTCATCCTCTCCAATGTCTCGATATTATCGGGCCAGTCTTTCGGGTCCTTGGGCAGCGTAGGGATCAGCTTGCCCGTAAAGTCGCCCCAGTCTCGTTCCCTGAGGAGAGGCGTGGTTACAATATACTTCTCTATCTCCTGGTCTGAGAGGGGAGATCCATCGGGGGTGAGATGAGGACGGGCAATGATTTCGCACGTTTCGATGCTTCGCCAAAGGTCGCTCGACACGAAGACGTCGATAGCATTGTTTGCCATTTTACGAGCCTCTTCTTCGGCTTGCTGAATGCCCTTGTCATTCAACTTGCCTGGCATCTGTCCCTGCAATATCTGTGCTGCGTTATCCACGGTCTCGCCGTGCCTTACCAAATATAGTTTTGTCATATCGTACTGAGGTTGTTTTCTGTTATCGCCGAGGTGCGGAACCGCTCATGGGCGATATTTTAAGTTATCGTTTACAAAATTACGGCTTTCCTACGAGAAAAAGAAATAAATAGCGTTAAATAAGTTAATTATTCGGTTTTTCTTTGTAACTTTGCCCCAAATATTAGAATACTGAAGAATATGAAAGTAGTACATAGTTCACTATTTCGCGCCTTGTGCGCCATCATCGTTGGCGTCTTGCTCATCAAGTACCGAGAGCAGACTGTTACCTGGATTACCATCGCCATCGGCGTGTTGTTTTTCCTTTCTGGCGTCATCTCGCTGGCTAGCTATTATAGTGCCAAACGAGGTTACGAGAAGTCGCAAGGGATGCTGATACACGATGCCAGCGGGCAACAGGTTACGGGCATCAAGCCTCGCTTTCCGTTGGTAGGCGTAGGGTCGTTATTGCTAGGCTTGATACTGGCAGTCATGCCGAATGTCTTTATCACCTGGCTGATGGTTATCCTCTCTGCCATCCTTGTGATGGGCGCTATCACGCAAATGGCGAATCTGGCCACTGCCGCCAAGATGGGACGCGTGGGGCTGGTTTATTGGCTATTCCCTTGCGCCTTGCTGCTGCTCGGCTTACTGGCTATCATCAAGCCTTCTGCCATCGCCTCTGCCCCGCTGCTTGTCATCGGATGGGCAATGCTTGTCTACGGCGTGGTGGAGACCATCAATGCCTTCAAGGTTTCCAACAACCGACGCAAATGGAACGCTGCGCAAGCAGACTCCCACATACAGGAAATTACTCCTATCGAAGAAGAGGATGAGGAGGAGAATAGCAAATAAGTGATAGTAAAAAAAAAGAAAATGAGGGCTCAGGGGAGATAGTCCGTGGATGGACAACCTCTCCTAGCCAAATATCTTGAC
>CAVKLF010000078.1:0-9507 GCA_963657075.1 bacterium
TTTGTTATGTAAAAATGGCAAATCTACTGTAAACAAAGGAGTTAGGTGGCATTCGTAATATGAGAAATCCTCCAAATGGCTCGTTTGAGGGGTATGGGAAACTTTAGTTAAATATTAAATGGTTTATAAAATGTGGACGTTACCCTGAATGGATTTCGCCCGTTAGTTAACGATGCAAAGTTAATAAAAATAATGGAACGAGATGTAAAGAATCGATTAAATTTTAAATAAAAAAACACACAAAGGAGAAAACCAACTCCTTTGTGTGTAATGGATTTTGTATTATTTAAATCCCCAAATATTCTTGATAGAAGTCTCATCTTTCTGTTCTACCTCCTTTTCGATGTCATCTGGCAGGTTGCAGAAGAAGTCGATGCCTGTGCGGTCTTCGAGGAACTTGATGTTATGTACATAGTTGCTCAGCTTGTCGCCCGATGCCATAGCTTTGTTCTCATGCGGAAACCAATAGCCGAAAGCATTGTATTTGTAGCTCTTGGTAGAATTGTCGTACTCCTTCTTCAGTACAGCTACGAAGAAATACTTAGGTATAGGGATGTAGCCGTCGAGCTGAGTGTCGCTGGAGGCTCCATTCTTTTTCCAACCCAAGATGTTGGAGTCGTCGCCTACTTGGTCGATAGTGCCGCCCTTTACGATAAAGAGAGTGTCTGTATCGATCTTGGGGGCAAGGGTGCGAAGCTGCGACTCCATATTGTACCAGACACCTCTTTGGTTGAAGTTGCTGTACTGTGGCTGCATGTTGGTCATGAAGAAAGTCTGCTTCTGCTGGGTCATATTTAGCTTTCTGTCTGCTGAGGGACAGATATGGCCATGGTCAAAGCCTTGGGTGGTAGGCGTAGGGTCTTCTGTAAAGTCGGTGATGCCCCATTCCGCTTGAAGGTCAGTATCCCAAGGGTAATTTCTCTCTCCTTGGCTTCGGTCTGGCTCCCAGCGCGATACGTTTTGGGCACTATTGGAGGTATTGAAGGTGTAGCAGCTCCATCGCTGGCTTTTCTTGGAGTTATCCCACTCGGTAGAGTAAGTTATCATGCCTGTGGTATTGTCCATGTGTACGATGGGGTAGATGGTGCGGGTGGTACCGTTATTCTTGAGTTTAGGAAATTCCAATCCATGGATGGCGCTCTTTACCACTTCAGGCATGTCGGCAGTAGCCACGTTCTGATTGGTATTGTTGGCATCGGTAGGAGTGTCGGGAGTACTTGGAGTTTCAGGGAAGTTGAACTGCAAGGAGTCGTTGGTGCCGCAGGCTGAGAAAGTCATCACAGTGAGTAGCGAGAGAACGAGTAGCTTAGTATGTTTCATACCTGTGTTGATTTTACGTTAAGACTTTGTTAAAATAATATTTCTGGGGTGTGCGAAGACGAAAAAAGTGCGTACTAGCGTATATGCAACTACGCTCGGACGCACTTTTGTATCTTTTCTTGATGAATAATATATCCTTATATCTAGAGAAAGGTATATTACTTCTTGAGCTTACCGTAACGGTTCATGAAGCGGTCTACGCGACCAGCTGTATCCACGAGCTTGCTCTTACCTGTATAGAATGGGTGAGAGGTGCTGGAGATTTCAATCTTTACTACTGGGTAAGTCTCGCCTTCGAACTCTACAGTGTCGTTAGTCTTGCATGTAGACTGTGAGAGGAACATGTCGCCATTAGACATATCCTTGAACACTACAGGACGATAATTCTCTGGATGAATACCTTTTTTCATTTTCTTTTTTATTATTTTTATTGGGTTATTAAATAGAGACGTCGTGGGGATGCTTTATCTTTCGTTATGCATCATTCGTGTCCTCTCGCCGTGGAGTGGGCATGCCCATTATAGCCTTTTTACATTATCAGGGTGCAAAGTTACGACTTTTCTTCGTAACTGCCAAATTTATTGGGGATTTTTTCTCATAAGAAATAAAAATCCCCATCGCCGGAAGGGCAATGGGGAAGTGTATATTGTGATTACTCTTTGAAGTTTACTTGGCATAAACTATTTCAATGTTCTTGACACGGAGTTGTACTCCGCCGCCTGACGTGCCGGTAAATACATTGGTATATGTGGCGGTTTTGCCAGAGAATTCTACTGTGGCAGTTTCGTTGCCTACATAATTGGTACCGCTATAAGTATCGCAAGTCATGATGATTTTTGCAATGTTGCTTTTGCCATTGAAGGTTATCTTGTTGTTTTTATATAAGCGGATACCCTTTGTGATAGTGTAATACTTTGGACCATTGGTCTCTCCATTGGCATCGAAAACGATAGTTGTGCCGTCGCTCAATTCTATTTTTTCTATAGTCTGGCTATTCTCATAGTTTTGTGCAGAGAGGTCAAGGGTGATACTTTCGCCTGCGGTCACAGAGCTGTTAGTCAAGGTAACTGTAGTTCCATCAATGGAGAGACTGCCACTGGTGGCTGGTGTATCAGGTGTTGTGCTGCCACCATCTTCTATTTTGACGATAGTACTGTTCTTGTCTACCTCCATCGTGGTATTGTACTGCTTGATGATACCCTTGATGGTTACCTTCTGGCCTACCTTCAAGTCTTCCTTGGATGAGAAGTCAGCGCCGTTCAGACCTTTGCCAGAATATACTTGCATATCGTTGCTCTTACCATCGTCTGAGATATAATAAGAGAGGCTCTTGTAGTTAGAGTTGTAGTAAGATACCTCAGAGATGATACCCTTGAGATAAACTTCTGTAGAAGGAGCGCCTGCCTTGATTACTTCGATAGCTTCGGCTACCGTGTAAGGGTCAGCCTCAGAACCTTTTCCTGTGGTTGGGGTGTCAGGTGTAGTGCTGCCGCCTGTAGACTGTCCGTTGAGGGATACCAAGTAGTTGCCTGTTTGGAACTCCTTGGTTCCGGTATACTCTATGAGCAGACCGCAGATGACGACCTCGTCGCCTGCCTTCAGGGCATCTTCTCCTGAGAACTTGGTGCGGTTGGCACCGGCATAGCCGTTATAAACATAAAATTGGTTGGTGCTGGTTCCGTCATCGGAAATGTAATATTTCAAGCTGCCATAGTTTGAGTCGTAACTTCCGCTCTTCACGGATACGACTTTTCCCTTGACGTACATCTCGGTTGTTGCATCACCGCCGTCCTCTATATACTTAATGGCTCCGGCTACATTGAATGGGTCTGCCAATGTACCTGAACCTGTGGCCTCGCCTGTGGCATCCGAACTGGAGTCGTCTGGTTTCTGAGGCTGTGTGTATGGCTCTGGCACGTCCGCACAACTATTGAATGTGAAGGCAGCTACAGCCGCCATCAATACTGAAAATATATACTTTTTCATATTCTTGTCTGATTTATGTATTATATATAATAATGTGTAAAGTTACTGGATGGAGATAAGCTAGTTGCAGCAATCCTCGTCGAGAGATACCTCGGCGATGTCATCGGTGTTGCGTACGAGAATCTGCCATACATTATTATATCTTGTAAAGATACCAGTGATGTTGTAAGCACCCTCTGGAAGTACGGCATTCGCAAATCTTGCATATCCCGATGTGCGAACCACGAGTTGGCTGGAGTTAATCATCTTGCCTGTCGAAGCGTTGATGAGGCTCTGGTTGGTGGTAGCATCGTTGGCAGCCCATACGGTCTTGCCGTCGGCACTGGCAAACTTCACGTTCTTGATGGTCATCAGGCGCCCTGCGTTCTGTTCCAGATATTGCGTGTTGCCCAACTTGGTGATGTCGAACTCGGTAGGCACTACGCTGCTAGCGTCTGCTTCGCCAGGGTTCAGTATCTTGAAGTGCTTTTCCCAAGTGGCACGATCCATCTTGCCTACGCTGTTGGCACCCGTCTTCAGGTTGGTGTATACACCGCCTATCTCTGCTTGCTTGCCATAGCCGCCTACGTAGAGACCATTGAGGTCGATGAGAATCTCTGTGCCTACAGATAGATAACCATAAAGTCCGCTGGCATTGATGCATACCAGGATGGCACCCGTCTCGTCTTCGAGCGAAACCTCATTGTAGAGGTTGCCGCTGATGTCGTTGCCCGTAACCACACCCTTTACCATCAGGTCTTTGTCGATGAGCTTGAAGCTGCCGGCAGTGATAGGTGAGCTATACTGGCTCTTGAGTTGGGCGATGGTGATGACATTCTGCTCTTTCAGCTGATTGTTGCCATAAGGAGAGGCAGGCACCTTCTCGGTAAGGTCTGGGTCAGCGTATCCGTCGCCCATGCACGAGCCGAGCATCAGACCGCTCATCGCCACAAATGCCATTGCTATCAATTTTATCTTTTTCATTGTCATGATGTTTTAGAATCTATATGATACCTGGAACATGCCGTTGGTACCGAATGCATAATACTTCTTAGGGTTCTTAGAGAACTGGTAGATGCGTGGGTTGTTTACCTCGCCCGTAGAAGAGTCGATGGTGTAGCCCGAACGTGAGTTCTGCTCATATCCGCCGGTTACGAGACTCTGGTTGTTCAGGAGGTTGGTAATCATGAGGTTGAAGTTGAGCGAACCCTTCTTCAGTCTCACGCTCTTGCCGATGCTCATATCTACCATCCATCCGCCGTGGCCCTTAGCCTGTGCTACTGCCTCTGGGAGGAAGCTGTTGCCGTCGTCTGATACGGTGGCGTTGAATATCTCGGGGTACTTCTGGTGTGCCGCCTGTCGGTTCTTCAGTACCTTCTCGTAGCGGTAGCTAGGAGAGTAGGAGAGATAGATACGGTCGTAATAGTTGGCTGCGATGTCGATGTACCATCCGTTGGTGTGGATGTCGAGACCAAGGCTACCTACGGTAAGTGGTGTGCCGCTCTCGCGCATATCCATCACGTATGCCTTGTCGCTATATACCTCGGCACTCTTGGAGAGCATGTAGTTGGCAGTTACATTGTTGATGTTCTTTGCCTCGCTGATGGTGCCCAGCGTCTTGAAGTCGAGCCAAGAGGTGAGCTTTACCTTGAGTCCTGCCTCCACGCCGTAGTATTCCTTCTTCATACCTGTCATGCTCACATAGGTAAAGGAGTTCTCGTCGTCGTTGTAGAAGTTCTGCCACTCGGTAACATTCTCCATGCGGCTGTAGTAACCGCTCAGGTTGAAATGGAGCCAAGCGTTCTGGAACTGGTAACTGAAGTCGGAACTGAAGACTTCTTCGTTCTTCAGGTTTGTTACAAAGTCGTTGTTGATTTCTGGTGCGAGGAATGCGGTGGATGCCAATGGGGCACGGCACTCGAAGCCTGCGCCAAGGCTGAAGGCATGGCCTCTGCCCAGGTCTACGTTGAGACTTCCCTTTACGCCTCCGTCCAGGAAGTTGGCAGTGCGGCTGTTTCCGTAACTGTTGTCGGCAGCCATACCATTGCGCATATAGCCGTGTCGGCGCATGTCTGTATAGCCGATGCGTCCGCTCAGCATCAGGTGATATCTGGAGAAGTCGGTGGTGTAGGTAGTCCACGCATTTGCCTTGTTTACGTCGATGCGGTAGTCGTAACCGAATTTGTCGCCCTCGTTTACCAACTTACCCGTGTTGTTAGGACCGGCTGTGTTGAGATCGTACTGCACACGTGGGTCGGTGATAGGGTAGTCGCCGATGGCATAGGAGTTCAAGTTATGGAAGATGGTTCCGCCCAGCATATCCTCCATTGTCTGGTAGTGGCGGTTGCTATTCTTGGCGAGCGTGATGCCTGTGGCAAGGTTCGACACCTTGTTCAGCTTCGTGTTGAGTGTCGAAGACAAAGTTATATTCAGGTTGTCATTGTGCTTGGCCTGAATGTAGTACATGGTCTCCTGTCCGTTCTTGGCAGCCTGCTGGTTAGCGTAGTAGAGTTTGTCCCAGTCTATCTGTCGGTTTGCCTTGCTTGCCTGCCAGTAGCTCTTGGCGTTGTTCCATGCGTCCCAGTTGTAGGTGTTGTTGCCATTCTTGAAGTCGCCCCAAACATAGTAGTTGGAGCTAGGCATGTTTTTCCAGTAGTCTGGCTGAGGGTTCTCGGCGTTATTGTAGTTGAGCTTGGTGCTCTTGTACATCGAATATTTTCCGAAGAGGGACGTGGTGAGTTTCATCTTGTCGTTGATGTCCCAGTCCCAAGTCATGATGGCAGAAGGAGCGAAGTCGTTGACCACGCGAGAGTTGCGCTTATGTCCGTTCTGGTAGCCCCAGTAGGGGTTGTAATAGTAGTCGTTGGCGAGCCAGTATGCCTCGTCGGTAGATGCTCCCTGGGTAGAACGCTCGGTAGGGTTTCCCCAGGTGGATAAACTCAGAGAATGTCCGTTTTGCCACTTCTTCTGTACACCTAAGAAGTAAGAAAGTGCATTGTAGAAAGTGCCCTCTACGTAGCCACGGTTGGCCCAGCGATAGGTTACGCCTGCCGAGATGGCCCATCCCTTGTCATTGAAACCGCTGGAGTAAGTGTAGAGTCCACGGAGAGTATAGTTGCGGTTGGCTACTCCTATGCTGGCATACTGTCCTACCTGCATGCTTCCCGCACGGAAGTCGTAGTTGTTGCTGCCAGCCATGCCAGTCATCGAGTAGTTATTGCCCTCGAAGGGGAGGGAGAAGTCTACATTGCGTGAGAAACGGTTCAGACCGCCGATATTGGAGAAACGGAACTGCCCTGTCTCCATATCGTTCATGGCAGCACCATTGATGTAGACATCATTGTACTTCTGGTTGAAGGCACGGTAACGGAAACGCACGGGCGAGAAGAGGTAACCTGCCTCGCTGGCGTATACGTTGGAAGTAGAGTTGAGAATCGTCACGTTTTGCGACATGTCGTCATCCTCGCCCAACTGTGCCTCGGTGAAAGTGAATGCGTTCTCATCGAGCGCCGAAGCCATTTTCTGCTCAGTCTTTTCATTCTGAGCCATGACCAGGGAGCAAGAGAAGAGTGCGAACACTGCTAAATTTACCTTTTTTTGCATAGTTTATCTGTTAATTAATTTTATTTGGTGCAAAGTAACGAAAATTATTTTAAAAAGGGAAGACTTTTTAGTTAAAAATCAGTGAAAAATAGAATTTTCTAGAATTTGTTACCGATAATTGGGATATTAAGGGTATCTTTGCACTTAAATAATTGTAAAAGGAATCATTATGAAACGACAGCTTTTATTGTTGGCGGCATTGTTGATAGTCAATCTTGCCGCTTCTGCTCAGAAGAAATTCTCGGTATATGCCGTAGGTTTCTACAATCAGGAAAACCTCTTCGATACTTGCCACGATGTGGGTAAGAACGACTATGAGTACTTGCCAGCCAAGGGGTGGAATGGCATGAAGTACACCAACAAGTTGAAGAACATGTCTCGTGTCCTCGCCGACATGGGTACCGACGTGCTACCCAATGTGGGCTGCGCCTTCATAGGCCTGGCCGAGGTAGAAAACTCCAATGTGCTCGATGCCCTTACCGCCCAGCCAGCCCTCAAAGAACGCAATATGAAATATGTACACATAGAGGGACCAGACAAGCGCGGCATCGACTGTGCACTGCTTTATAATCCTGCGCTCTTCAAGGTGAAAAACTATAAGCTCGTGCCTTATGTGCAGGAACTGGAGAAGGACTCTGCCTACAAGACCCGTGGCTTCTTGACCATCAGGGGAGAGATGGCTGGTGATGATGTAGCTGTCATCGTATGCCATTGGCCTAGTCGATTCTCTGGTTCGTTCTATCGAGAGAGTGGTGCTCGCCAGACCAAGGCGGTAAAGGACTCCCTCTTGCGTGAGAATCCTAACTTGAAGGTGTTTGTGATGGGCGATATGAACGATGACCCTACCAATGTGAGCATGCACAAGGTGCTCCAGGCCAAGGCCAATATCTCGGAGGTAGGCAAGGATGATATGTACAATCCATGGTACAATATCCTGACCAAGGAGGGCAAGGGAACGCTTTTCTACAATGGAAGTTGGAATCTCTTCGACCAAATCGTGATGACGCCTAGCCTCCTCGACAAGGATGGCAAGAAAGACTATTCTAGTTTGAAGTTCTGGAAAAACCAAATATTCCGTCGTGATTATCTTATTCAGCAGGAAGGTCAGTACAAGGGTGCTCCTCTTCGTACCCAGGCTGGCGGCAGATGGCTCAATGGCTACAGCGACCACTTGCCGGTAGTAGTGTATCTAGTCAAGGAGAAAAAATAAGTTGGTAGAGTCTCATCCTTTTGAACCATGGTTGCCAAGCCATGCCAAGTTGCTGATGCTCGGCACCTTCCCACCTTCGGAGAAGCGATGGTGTATGCCCTGGTATTATCCTAACTTCCAGAACGATATGTGGCGTATCTTCGGCCTTATCTACTTTGGAGACAAAATGTATTTTGTGGATGCGGAGCACAAGACCTATCGGCTGGAACTCATACAGAAGTTCCTGACCGAGAAGGGAGTGGCGATATACGATACCGCCCAAAAGGTAATCCGCACCAAAAATACGGCCAGCGACAAGGACTTACAGGTGGTTGAGGCTTCCGACCTGGACGGGATGCTGCGCTCGCTGCCCGATTGTAAGGCTGTACTTACGGCAGGTCAACTCGCCACGAAAGTGTTTTCCGACCACTTCGGTATCAGTGAGAAACCTGCAATGGGTAGCTATGCTGAGTTTACATTCGAAAGTCGAAGACTTCGCCTTTACCGCATGCCTTCCAGCAGCCGTGCCTATCCGATGGCGGTGGAGAAGAAAGCGGAGTATTATCGCAAAATGTTCGAAGAAATCTTGAAATAGAAGATTAAAAAACGAAGTTTCAAAACTAAATCAAGAATAAAAATGAAAGAAAACTGCAATCATAAAGTAACAATCATTGGTATTGCCGGAGGAACCGGTTCTGGCAAGACCACAGTGGTAAAAAGACTCGTGGAGGTACTGCCTCCTCACTATGTGGCCGTGGTGCCTCTCGACTCTTATTACAATGATACCTCGCACATGACAGAGGAGGAACGTCATTGCATCAACTTCGACCATCCCGCTGCTTTCGACTGGAAGCTCTTGCACCAGCATCTAGCCGATCTGCGTTCGGGTAAGGCTGTCGAACAACCTACCTACAGTTACCTGAAGTGCAATCGCGAGAAGGAAACCATCCATGTGGAGCCCAAACCCGTGGTTATCATAGAGGGCATCATGACACTCGTAGACAAGAAACTGAGAGACCTCATGGACCTCAAAGTCTTCGTAGACACCGATGCCGACGAGCGACTCATCCGCAACATACAGCGAGACACCATCGACCGTGGACGTACCGTATCTATGGTGGTAGACCGTTATCTGCAGGTACTCAAGCCCATGCACGAGCAGTTTATCGAACCTACCAAGCGATATGCCGACATCATCCTCCCACAAGGAGGTGAGAACGAGAAGGGTATAGGCATCCTTTGCAGTTATGTGGAGCGATTGGTAGATGAATAATCATTTTACGGTATAAGAATAAAAGGAAAAAGCGAGCCTGCTAGCTCGCTTTTTTCTTTTAGTGATGATAAAAAATAACTTGGTGCATTTTCAACTCATTTTGGCTCAGGGGAGATAGTCCGTGGATGAACAACCTCTCCTGACCAAAATATCTTGG
>CAVKLF010000079.1:0-9224 GCA_963657075.1 bacterium
TCTGACATGGCAAAATCCTGGACAACTTTTTGTTGTCCAGGTGCTTATAAAAAATATTAAATTATAGTGTTGCGGAATTTAGGTTCACTACTTTCCCAAGAACTTTCTGTTTACATATTCGTTCAGCTTTACACGGTAACTCTCCCCTATCGGTATTTCCTTGCCGTCGTCGAGTACCACTCGGTTCTTCTGTATCTCTACGATGTGATGCAGATTGATGATGTACGACTTGTGGATGCGCATGAAGTCTTTGTCTGTCAGTCGCTCTTCCATCTTCTTCATGCTGAAGAGCACGACGATGGGTTTGGGCTCTGGTAAAGACGACGGGGATTCTATGCTCATAGGCTTGCTGTTGGAAAGATGGATACGGAGATATTCTGACATGCCCTCTACGTAGAGAATGTCGTGGGCTAAGATGCGTACCACCTTGTACTCTGTTTTCAAGAACATGGCATCGTCTTCGTCGGTGGGCGAGAGACTCGCTGTATGCAGCAGGTCGTACTGCCGTTTTACTTTGTCGGCGGCACGCAGTATGTCGCCCATGCCGAAGGGCTTCAGCAGGTAGTCGATGGCATCTACCTTGTAGCCGTCGATGGCATACTCCTGGTAGGCGGTGGTAAATACTACCATCGGCGGATGGTTGAGCGAACGTACGAAATCCAATCCGTTGAGGTCGGGCATGTTGATGTCGATGAAGATGGCATCCACCTCTTTCTCGCTCAAAATACTCATTGCATCGAGCGCGCTCTGGCTACTGTCTACCAATTCGAAAAAGGGCACTTTCTTCAGGTATGCGGCCAACTGCTTGAGTGCCAAAGGCTCGTCGTCTATCGCTAAAACTTTTATCATGTCTTTAAGTATTTAAACTAGTTATCGGAAGTCTAAGTAAGACCTTGTATTCTTCTTCATTAGAATAGATGTGCAGGTCGTAACCGTCTTTTCCGTATATCAGCTGCAGTCGCTTGATGGTGTTCTGCAGTCCAACACCACCCTGTTTTTCCTCCGTGGCAGGCTTGCGGCTGTTATGGCAAAGGAATTCCAACTCATGCGAAGTCTCGTCTATTCTCGCTATCACCTCTATAAACGACTCCATCTGGTAGCTCACCCCATGCTTGAAGGCATTCTCCACGAAGTTGATGAGGAGCATCGACGGTATCTCTACATTTTGTATGCTGACAGGGGTGGCTGTAGCGTTGCCTGGTGTCATTTCTTTCGGAAGAGACACTGAGATACGCACTTTGTCTGTGTATCGTATGCGCATCAGTTCGATGTAATTGGCAAGGAAGTCCATCTCCTTCTGGAGTGGAGCCATCGCCTTATTGCCCTCGTAAAGCACGTAGCGCATCATCTTAGACAATACCTCTATCGTATATTTTGCCTGTTCGGAATTGATATCTACGAGTGCATGGATGTTGTTGAGCGTATTCATGAAGAAGTGGGGATTGATCTGATACTTCAGATAAGCCAACTGGTTGCTGAGGTTCTCGCGCTCCAATTCTTTCATGTGCTTGCGGTCGTCGAGCGACTTGAAGAAATATTTGATTCCAATGTTCAGTCCTAGGAGCAATGCCATGATGATGAATGCCACTGAGTCTTGGCCACCAAAGACAAGCGGCGGCTCATTCTCGGGGGCTTTCGGGCCTCTGTCAGGTGCGCCTGGTCTGCCGATGTTACTATGATTGTCTGGCAGCCCCATCCCATCTGGTTTTCTCATGCCAACGGGTTCCCTCATTCCTTCAGGCCTTTCTTTCCCATCGGATTCCTTCATCCCATCGGGCTTATCTTTCCCCTCGGGATTTCCCATTTCTTGTGGTCTCCCCTGCTCCATTCCTGGCTTGGCTTCCAAGCCCATCGGGACGGAATGCAGATGCGTTTCGGCTGGTCTTTGGCTCACTTTTTCCTTCCTGGGCTTCTGCTCGTCCATGGGTTTGGGCCTGTGCGAACGACCAAAAAGTTGGAATAAGGCGAAGGCAACGATAAGTATCAAAAGGCCCATGCCATACTGCCACTTGTGACTACGATACACCAGCAGGGGAGCTATCAGAAAGTTGTGGATGAAGAATGTAACGCAAAACATACCGAGTAAGCTCCATGCGCTCAGTATGTGCGCCCTGTCGTAAGATGACGATTCCTGGCTCACTATCACTCTGGCTGGTTCATCCGATGGCATCGAAAAGAAGCCGCCTACGAACATAGAGATAACAGGAGTTGCAAACAGTATAGCCCACAACGCTATATAGAGTATGATTTCCGTCTTCTTCTGTCCTTTCATCATTTTCTGAATGTATTTTGCCCACCTTGAGGCTTTGACCTCGGGAGTGATGGCTGCTGATGTATGCGTAAAATGTTTCAATATAGTGGATAACGTTAAAGGGTTGGTTTTATTATATGATAGCACTCTGTTTATTTACCAAAACAACAACTGGGTGCGGTTTTCTCTCGGTCGAGAGAGAAAACTTTTCGCACCAAGTTGTCGTTCAGTGTCAGTGATATTTATGGTCTTCTCCCATTGCCGCTTACTTTCAGGGCTGCAGTTACGGTAGATGAAGAAGAGCCGCTTGTAAGGGTGTAGCTGCTACCCGATGTCAAACCGGCGCAAGTGATCAGTACCGAACTGGAACTGCCCGAATTGCCACCAGGACCGAAGTTGCCTCCGCCGTTACCACCTGGACCACCGCCATTGCCTCCAGGACCACCTCCACCTGCTCTGCTGCTCATTCCTCCATTGTTTCTGAAAGCAGAGAAGTTGCTGGGTACTGTAAATGTTGCCAGCACCGTATCGCCACTCTTCAGTGAGATTTCATTGTTTGCAGATACTGACATGCTGCCACTTACGTATGGCTGGGTAGACTCAGAGGTGCTGGGCACGGAGTTGCCGCCACCCACAGCGAGCAGCGTACCGCCTGTAAAGATGACAGAGTAGTTGTCTTCCTCGTTGGCATCGATACCACACTCAGGAGCCACTGTTCCGAATGCCTTGATCACTCCACCGCTAATATACATGTTGCCATTGGAGTCTAAGCCATCGTTGCCAGAAGATACCACGGTGATATCGCCACCCTTCAGATACATGTGACTGGAGGAGTTGATGCAGTCATCGTAAGCATTGATGACGAGGGTTCCATCGTTCACGGTAAGCACCGCCTTGCTCTCGATGCCCTCGGCGCCATTGCCTGTGGTGGTAACAGTGATGGTACCGCCATTGATTTCTACATTGCCGTCTATCTTCATGCCCTTGGGCGAAGACTTCTGGTCGCTTGAGAGGTTGTCGGTATTGCCTGTATAGTTGGAGTATGCCGTTCCGTTGACATAGGCAAACATGCCGCCCGTGGTATTTACGGTGATGTTGCCGCCATTGATGGTAAGCGTACCGTCGCCATTGATACCCTTGCCTCCGCTGCCCGAGCTGGCGAGCGAGATCGTACCGCCATCTATCACGATATTGCCATTGGCAGACATGCCACTGGATGCCTTGGTCTTGGCATCGTCGTCATCCCATGCTCCACCGCCCGAGGTTGTGATGGTGATGGTGCCGCCAGTAACCGTCAGGTCGCCCTCGGCCTTCAGACCTTTGGTGCAAGTTCCTGTCACGGCTGCGGTAATCGTGCCACCATTGATGGTAAGCGCCCCTGTATCTTCCTCATCCCTATCGGTATCGTCCTTGTATGAAACCTGTATGCCGTCATCGGCAACACCCGAGATGTTCAGCTCTCCGCTATCCATGAGAAAATATTGGTTGCAGTTGATGCCGTCTTTTACGGCAGCCAGTATGTTCACCGTGCAGTTTTTCATCTCCACATACTCTTTGGCGTAGATGCCATGGGCTGTGTAACCATACACGTTGAGCGTACCTTTTCCCTTCAGCATCAGGTGTCCTTTGCACACGATAGCGCCCTTCCAGTCGCCATCGGCTGCGTCGGTAAGCGTATTCACGGTACCCTTCTTTACACTCAGGTCGATGCGCTTGCCGTTCTGGATATTGAGCGGAGCGCCCGAAGGATTGGTAAGCGAGAGACCGTTGAGTTCGAGCGAAGCCTTGTACGATCCTTCCATGGTAAACTCACCATCGGTAGATGTTCCGGCGAGCGAATAGGTGATTTCGCCATAGGTGTCGTCGCTC
This sequence comes from bacterium, assembly GCA_963657075.1. Lineage (GTDB taxonomy): Bacteria > Bacteroidota > Bacteroidia > Bacteroidales > Bacteroidaceae > Prevotella. The sequence continues at coordinate 4,121 of CAVKLF010000079.1, forward strand.
ACATCCGAGCTTTGCACGATGCTTACATGGGCATTCGTGATGGTAGGTGTTACATACTGCGCCACGTTTCCGGCAATGGTCATCGTGGCAGTGGTTCCGCTATAGCTTATGCTCACGGTTCCATCAGTTACTTCGCTGTCGTCCACGTACATCTTAGTGATGTCGCTGACGCTGAAAGTCTTGCCCATGATGGTAAGGGTCTCTCCATTGTGATAAGTCATGTTCCCTGTCTGGGCAGACGGGAATGTATAGGTGATATTGCCCGTAACGACGTTGAGGGTCTGCGCTTCCGCCCCGAAGGTAACGAAGCCAGACATCATCAAAAAAGTAAAAATTCTCTTCATATTCATCAGTACTTTTGATGGTTACGATAAATTCATGGATTTATCTTTCACTATTTTATGGCTACCTTTGAGGTCTTGCCACTGGAAGTTTTCAGGATGTAAATGCCCATTGGCACATGCTCCTTGACCTCTTGCAGACTGGTATATTTCCCTACACTTATGCCTTGCAGGGTAAAGGCTTCCACCTCGCCATCGGCATCTGAAATCACTGTCTCCTTGATGCCTGTGGCGTCGGTCGTGGAGAAATACATACTTGCCAAGTCGGCTACTGTCAGTTCCTGGCTCACTGTCCCGTTGGAGGTAATCAACTTGCCATCTGTAAATACCATGGTGAGGGATGATGTGGACACTGATACCTGGGTGCCATCCGTCTGTTGAAACGTAAGGTAAGGATACGTGTCTGCATGTGCCATCATTCCCGATAGACATGCGCTAATCAAAAACGTGAATCTTCTCTTCATATTAGTAATATTTAGAATTTATAAGTATAGCCGATGCCCAACACGTGGATGTCCAGGTCGTCGTCATCATTGTCTCTTAGGTCTTGGTAGCGATAGTAGAGCTTCAGGTCGTGGTGCTTGCCTATCTGGATATTGGTACCCAGGGTGTAGCGGGTCTTTTGCAGTCCGCCCTCTCCATGGTATAGTTCCATGCTGCCGAAAGGGGTTAGTGGGGTATGCTTCATGCGATAGTTCATCTGGAAGCGTGAGCGCAAGAGGTGCTGACTCTTGCTCTTCACGTCTTCCCACTCCTCTGTGTCGGTGTCATACTTCTTGTTCTTGGCCTTGGCTCGATAGGTATATTGGTACATCTCTCTCAGCGACAACCCAAGGTTGCCAAAGCTATAACTGCCCGTTACGCCTAGCAGGAAGCGATGACGGGGCCACCAGTACGTGGGAGTTATCTTGTTGACGGTGCCGTTCTTGTGGTAAGTCTGCGTTCCGCCACGATGGTCGTAGAGCAGATTGTATGCTGCCGAGAACTTCAGGTATTTATTGATTTTGTAGCCGGTTCCGATGCCTAGGCTGTATCTGTCCATCTCCTTGGAATTATTACGGGTTCTCGCCCCTATTTCTCCTTCTACAGTCCAGTGCTTGTCGAGTTTCTTCTCTACACCTGCATCCATCCATATACCGAAGTCGCTTTGCGCCTTCATTTCTTGCGATACGCCTATCACCCATATCAGCAGGGCGATGTAAGCTGCCTTCATCTTGATTGTTTTCATCGTTTTATCTCCGCTCAAATGATAATTAAATGTCTGTGTATTCATAGGAGTGTACTTTCAGTTGATTGTCTACCGTGCTCCTGTCGTCGGATTGGTAGTATACCTTGATGACGCTCATGTCTCTCAGGAAGTCTATGCCTCCTATTTCTACTTTGACTATTTCTAGCCCGGTGCGCTCCTTGAGGTCGGCCAGAAGCTCTGCTCGCTTGTCGGGTTTTATGAGTTCGATGCGGTCGTATTGAATCATTTTCACAGCCATGCTCCCCTTCACCTTGATGTTTTCGAAAAGGAGGGTGGTGAGGATGAATAGTAAATTGACTGCCGTCATCGCAAGCCATCCTAGATGATTTGCCAAACCATTGATCACCGACATGGCGATAATCATGAAGAGATAGGTCATCTCTCTCACTGGCATCGACTCTGTGCGATATCGGATGATGCCGAAGATGGCGAATAGCCCTAGGGCAAACTCTATCTTGATGTGCGTGCCGCCCAAAAGATTGATGAGTAAAAACACGCTGATGCCTATCAGCATGAATGTAAAGTAATATTCTCGGCGATGGCTCTTCGGGAAATAGAGAAAATGGGTGATGACCCATACGAAGAACGTAGAGAATACGAATCGGACGATAGATGGCAAGAATGCCGAAAGGGTTACTAAGTCGTTCATTGTTTTTGGATAACTCTCTAATTTATGATATGTTATGCGGTTTTGCTCTATGAAATCTTCATAAGTTTTTGAAGCCTTGGTTTCATGCGGTTGGTACGCAGACTGGGATTGGTAAGCGCCTCGCCGATGCAATACTTGCTGAATCCACTCTGGTGGATGCGAAGCTGCCGTAGCATGTGGAGTATGGGAGATGGTTTGAGTCCGTCACGCTTTAGCTCAATGATGGCTAGCTCTGGCAAGGAGCAGTGCTGACCTGTAGTAAGGTTGTAGAACTGTAGGTCGGTATCGATGGTGAGGCGTTCGGTCTTTGCCTTGTTTACCAGGGTAATGCGGCGAAATTGGTTTTCTATCTTTTGCTCCAGCAGTATGGGGTCTATCCGCACGCGTTGTCTCAGAAAGTCCATCGATACTTCTTCGTTTTCTACTGGGATGCGGCTCTTGTGGGTTTTGCCGTGATTGTCTTTGGTCTTTACTTCCAGGAAACTCAGGTGGCTGTCTACATACGAACGAACCCTCACCTTCTGTCTGCCGGCGTGTCCGTCATGATGTGCATTGTAGAAGGCATAGTCTTGTGAGTCGTAGTAGATGGTGGCATAGCTCATGTTGCGTTTGCCGTCTATCTCTTGTACCCGGTATTCATCGACTGCCATCTGGAGCAGTTCCATCAGCTTGTCGATGCTGGTAACAAACTTGGTGTCTGTTCGGTTCATCAGTCTGATTCCGCCCATTTCGCTGAGCGAAATGGGCTGGAACTTCTGAATTAACGCATTCATTGTCATGTTAATACTCTATTAAAACAACTTACAAATACTAACTTATTATTAGGTATGAAAAAAATGTCTGTTTATCATCTGAACTCTTTATGGTCTTCCGCCGAAACCTCCCTGTCCGCCAGGTTGACCTCCGCCTTGTCCTCCTGGCTCACCACCACCTCCGTTCATACCACCATTATAATTAGAGGTGTTTACCATTTGGGAGAGGGTTAGGGAAGCTAAAGTGGAGCCACCGCTTACCGTGGCATCTGTAACGTAGCCACAGAAGTCACTGCCACCGCTCACGGTAGCTCCTGAAGAGAAGATATAAGAGTTTCCTTTAGTCATCTTGGGTGAGGAGACGAGTAGCGTGTATCCTTGCTGGCTGTAGTCGCGAGGCACTTTGAAGGCGAGGATATTGTTGCCGCTATTGTCTGCTACTGTAATGTACTGTCCGTTAGAGATGCTGCTGCCGCCTATGATAGACACGGGTTGGGTGCAGACGCTCGATGTAGGAGTGGATGTTCCTCCGCCGATACCTATCATCGTTCCGCCTGTAACTGTAAAGGTGTTCTGGTCGCAGTCGAAACCATCCTCTGGCGTAGTAGTGCCGCAGGCTATCACCACGCCACCGCTTACGGTAAGCATAGAGTTTGAGTCGATGCCGTCGTTATTGGTTCCCATGGCAAAGATGTAGCCTCCGCTGATGGTCATCGCTGCTGATGAGTTTATGGCATCGTCGTAGCAGTATGCCATAACCTTGCCGCCGGAGATGTTCATCGTAGTCTTGCTCTCGATACCTTCAGAGCCTTCGCCACCAGTGCAGCGTACCATGATGTCGCCACCCTTGATGTTCATTACTCCCTTGCTCTTGAGTCCCTTAGGCGATGTGTCGAGGTTGCGGTAAGTGTATTGTTTGCCAGTGGTGATGACACGTATGGTGCCATCGTTGATGGTCATGTCCTGGTCGGTGCTCACACCCTTTCCTCCGGCGCCCGTGCTCTTGCAGTGCAAGCTGCCTGCGTTCATCACAAAGATACTGTCTGCCTTTACGCCGGCACATCCGCTTACATCGGTTCCGTCGTCATCTAGGGCTCCTGTACCTGTGGTAATCACGGTGGTTCTACCGCCATCTATCTGTACAAGTCCGTCGCTGCTCAGTCCCTTGCTGGCTGCAGCCGAAGTCTCCACATTGATGACTCCACCTTTTATATATATAGCATCGTTTGCCTTCACTCCATTGCCTGATGTGGTCTTTACGTAGATGTTGTTGCCTGGGCGGAACATCACGTAGTCGTCGCTCCTGATACCTGCTTTGCAGTTGCCGTACACATTGAGGGTGCCCGAACCAGAGAAAAGGAGTTCGCCTTCGCTGAAGAAACATGCCTTCATGTCTTCGTCATCGGTGGCATCACTGTACGTAGTGCCATCGGTGAGGGTGTTTGATGTACCGTCTGCCAAGACGATAAAGCCTCGCTTGCCGCTCTGTATGTTGATGGCCGCGCCATTCGGGTTGGTAATGTTGGCTCCATTCAGTTCCAGCTCAAACTTGTAGTCGCTGTATATCTTGAGATATCCATCGCTTGTAGTTCCGCTTACGGTATAGTGGACTTTCTTGACCGTGGACTTGATGATGACATCTGCTTTATCGGTAGTTACAGTTATGCCGTCTACTTTGCCCGATACGGTGGCTGATGTACCATCAAAAGCGATTTTTACCTCGTTGGAGAATGTACTATTCTCGATATAGTCGTCAGCTTCATCTCCCTCCGTAGGAATCGTCTCCGTCTCCGAGAGTGCCGTCTTGTCGATGGTTATGTCGAAGGAGGTGAGGTCAGAGAGTGAACTTGCGTAGGTTACGGTATTGCCCGAATCTGAGCCAGAGTTGTTGCTCGATCCGTCGCCCGACTCATCGCCGAGAATGTCGGAATCGGCTGAACATCCAGTTACCATCATGAAGGCGAGCGATAGCGTCGCCATTTGCATCATTCGTTTCATAAGTTGGATACTTTTAATTAGTCCATATGATTGTTTTACCTATCTTATTCTTTCTTATTCTGTTGTACTAATTTCCGCTATGGCGTAAAAGCTAAAGCCTCTGGCCAATAACGGG
>CAVKLF010000080.1:0-9017 GCA_963657075.1 bacterium
TTCCTCTCGTTATTCTCTAAGATATAGATGAGATACCTGTTGAGCTGTTCCTTCTCCATGTGCTTGCCGCCAGCCATGCTGAAGTGCAGCACGGGATATGACTCCCACTCCTTCTCTAATCCCTCGATGGCGAGACCCTCGAAGAGGTCTTTCCTGCCCTCGAAGTAGCTCTTGAAGGTGGAGACAAGCAGCGACTTGCCGAACCGCCTCGGGCGGCTCAGGAAGAAGTACTTGCCGCTGGTATGCGTCATGTGATAGACGTAAGCCGTCTTGTCGATATATACGTTGTCGAGATTCCTGATTTCCTCGAACGTCTGTATGCCTATGGGATATAGTTTTCTTGTCATTGTCGTTCCTCCTATTCTATCTTCCACTCCAATGTGTTCACCCCGTCCTTCAGCATGAAGTTCATGCCCACTTTCACTATCGGCTTGCCCTTCAGCTTGAAGGCATCGGCGTAGTGCTTCGCCTCTATCTGCGCGAGGGCTTCCTCTACGCTCTTGTTGATTTTCAGCTCCATCACGTAGATGGTGGTCTTCGTCTCCAGGGTGATGTCGATCCTGCCCTTCGCCGTGCGCTGCTCCACGAGGATCTTGTAGTTCGTGAGCAGGGCGAACATGATGTAGAGCGTCTGCTGCCAGTGGCCCTCGTAATGGGTGTTGTCGCAGTAGGGCACGGTCTCAAGGAAGTCGGCGAGCAACTGCAGGGCACCGTCCATGTCGCCCTGACGTATCTTCACCGACATCTTGGCGATGGCTACATCACCTTCGTCAGTCAACTCTTCCAGGTAGTTGGGGAGCAGACTCTCCATCAGTCCCACCTTGATCTCCTGGTTGGGCAAGTCGAGCGTGTAGAGCTGCGACATGTCGTCATAGTCCTTGATGGTGACATAGCCGCTCTGGTAGAGCAGCGGGATGATTGTCTTCATCTTCTCCGTGGGCGCATCAAATGCCGACGCCCTTGCCTGCATACTCTTGAGCGAGGAGGGAAGTACACCAAACTTCCTCATCATGTTGATGAGATAGGTGGGCGTGCCCGAGCCAAACCAGAACGCATCGAGCTTCTGCTTGGCGAAACAGTTGAGCAGGCTATAGGGATTGAACACGTCGGGCGACGGCCAGCAGAAATGATAGCCGTCATAGTGGTCCTTCAGTGCCTGGATGGTCTCTTCCCTTGTAAGCTGCAGGCTCTCAGACAATTCGTCGATGTCGCCGCTCATCTGCGTGAGCAGTTCTTCCTTCGTGATGCCGCAGATGCCAGCGTAGGGTTTGTCCATGCTCACGTTCGTGATGTTGTTCAGCTCGCTGAAGATGCTCAGCTGCGAGAATTTCGTGATGCCCGTCATGAAGACGAAGCGGAGCATCGGGTCAGCCGCCTTCAGCGGACTGTAGAAATTACGCATCACATAGCGGAGCGCGCCGAGGCTCTCCTCCTCGTGCACCACGTCGAGAAGCGGTGCGTCGTACTCGTCGATGAGGATTACCAACTTCTTGCCTGTCTTCTTGTATACGGTCTCCATCAAGTCTGTGAACCTATTGTTTACGCCATCGCGATGCTCGGTGATGCCAAACATCCTTTCCTGGTCTTCCAACTGGTAGTTTAGATACTGCTCCAGCTGCTCCTTCTCCATGTGCTTTCCCCTGCTCATGTCGAAATGGAGCACGGGATATGACTCCCACTCCTTCTCCAGCTGCTCGATGGCGAGACCCTCGAAGAGGTCTTTCCTGCCCTCGAAGTAGCTCTTGAAGGTGGAGACAAGCAGCGACTTGCCGAACCGCCTCGGGCGGCTCAGGAAGAAGTACTTGCCGCTGGTATGCGTCATGTGATAGACGTAAGCCGTCTTGTCGATATATACGTTGTCGAGATTTCTGATTTCCTCGAACGTCTGTATGCCTATGGGGTATAGTTTTCTTGCCATGTTATCGCTTTTTCGGCAAAGATACGACTTTATTCTGTAACAGCCAAATAATAGGCGGATTTTTTTTCGAACACGGAACTCACGGAACGAACGGAAGTTTTTTATTCATCAGCGGTCTCTCTCCGCCATTGCCTCGTATCTCCCCGCCTTTCTTCCGATGTCGTAGTACCGGTCGGCATCGCGGTGGCGCATGTTGGCGATTAGTTTGGGGAGGGGTCTCTCGAAGGGGGCTTGCGGCAGGCGGGAGGCTTCCGACGTGCCACAGAAGAGGAGGGTGTCGGCAAGGGAGAGGATGTAGAGGCGGTCTGCCTCGGTGTCGCACTCCGACAATAGCCACTGCATGATGCCCACGTACTCTGAGAGCGTCATGCCCTTGCCCTGCTTCAGGTGCTGCAGAAACGTCCTGCCCAGGCCTGTTGCCCGGAGCACGTCCTCGTCGTTGATGGGCCGGAGTGCACTATCTCCCATCAGTTCGCCATGGCGGCGTGCCTCGCGGAGGAGCCGCTTGCGCTCTCCCATCACCTCGTTCAACACTCGCGACAGGCGCATCTCGCCCGTCAACTTCTCACTCTCTGCCCAAGCTCACGCTCCAGGTGAGCGAGGGCGGAAAGGAATAATTCTTTCATCATTTTGTTAAATGCTTGTATTTGAAAAATATATACTTCTGTCAACCGTAATCGCACGAAACAAAGTTTGCATGCTATTTTGAATCATTTATTCTATCCAATTTTCAACTTCAAGCAGGGGAATCCGCTCAAAATGTTTTGTATTGTGCGTCACCATCACACAATGATTTCGCAAAGCAACAGCTCCTATAAACAAGTCTATCTCGTCAATACGCTGTCCTTTCAGCTCCAAGAAAGCTTTTGTCTGACCATAATCATCTATGGCTGTATATATAGGAAAGACCTCGAAGGCCCGCTCTATATCTTCCAAATCACGAAAATGCTTGGGATTTTTGGATTTCCATGCTCCATAAGACAACTCGGCGAGAGTCATCTCTGAGACGAAACAATTCTCTTGTCCTACTTCTTTTATCTTCGAGACCACATGAGGATTGCCCCTAAACAGGCTGATACAAATAGACGTATCCAGCAAATACTTTTTCATCACCACTCTATCTTTTTGTCTGGATCATAATACCTGCTTGCACGATACTGGTCTGCCAATTCAGTAGCAGGCACATCATTTTCCCAATCACCGCTAAACAAGGTCGCAATGTCCGGGCGCCTGGAGGAGGAAGGTTTGCTTACCTTCATGGAAATCAACAAGTTCTCGATGATGGCTATCTTGTCATCATTGTCCAAAAGCACCAACTCTGGCATGTACCGGTCTAAAACTCTAACTTTATTCATAAGTAACCTCCATTTTATTGTGCAAAAATACATTTTTTTCCGTCATCATCCAAGTATTTCGGTGTTTTTAACGTTTTACGTAAATTCTTTCATCATTTTGTTAAATGCTTTTAATTTATGGTCGTTTTTTGCAGGAATCCTGCAATTTTCAGTTTACATGTCGACAAATCGAGGTAACTTTACACACACATCGAGGGGAGGTGAACCCTACCGACAAGGGTTCACCTTTTCGGGGGTGAAGGTGAACCCTATGTAAAAAGTTCTTGATATAAAAGACGCGAATAAAAAAAACTATATAAAAGAGTGTATATTAGTTATTTACACGTAAATTTAACACTATTTTAACGCAAAAGGTGCACAAAATCACCCAAGCGTTCACTTATACAAAAAATTTGCATCAAAATGGTAGAAAACAGACAGAACCTAAGTCAACCTAACGAAGCTACGGGGGCGATGCCCTCCTACTTCCAGTCACTCACTTCCTCGGAGAGTTTCCCACTCCCCGACTGGCAATTCCTGCTGTGCAAGATTCAGTCCGACGCACAGCTACAAGCCTACACCGAGACCTATCGCAAGCGGCTCGCCATCAGCAAGCCCTACGCCGACGAACTGAAGGCATCCGCACCCGCCTTTACCGTATCGGTGCAGACCGACGGCTACGGCAGGAAGCTCGCCAACATCAAGCATCCCACTCACCTACTGATGGTGGATGTGGACAAGGTGCCACGCGACCGCATGGACGAGGTGTGGCGGCTCATCATAGCCGACCCTCACACGCTGCTCGCCTACCGGACTGTGAGCGGAAAGGGATTTCGCATCATCTGCCCCTACTCGCCCATCGATGACGAGGACATCTCGCTGATGGAACTCTTCGAGGTGGTCGTCGACAAGGCGATATCCCACTTCGCCGACCTGCTGCACATCATGCCCGACAAGGCATGCCGTGACATCACCCGATGCTCGGGCCTCGCCTTCGACCCCGACGCCTATCTCAACCCCCAGGCGGATTCGTTCTCCTTGGGTGCCCTCGACCTGAAGGCGCTCTATACCAACAAGACGAAGAACAGGAGGCGCACCCGGAAGGCAACCACCCCAAATACTTCAACGGTTCCCAAGGAGACTACGCCCAAGGGCAGTTCTTCCAACGGAGAAGTACCCTCCATGAACGAGGCGGCAGACCACATCCGCGAGTTGCTCGCCTCATGGGGACTGGAGTTCTGCCCCGGCAGGCACAACGAGTATGTGCTCAACCTGGGCAAGGTATGCGTGCTCTACGGCATCGACCGGCAGGAGGCGCTCGCCTACGCCGACCGCGAACTGGGCACGGAATACCCCGACACGGCGGCAGTCATCAAGTCATGCTACAAGCACACCGAGCGCCTTGGCCTCTGGGAATTCCTGCGCCCCGGCGAGCGTCGTGCCGGCAAGGTGACGGTGAGGACAGTAAAACAGTGGCTCGGCATGCGCTACGAGATACACCGCAACGTGGTGACGGGCTTCTACGAGGTAAGGAGCCGCAACATCGCCACGGGGAAGTTCCCACGTTGGACGCAGCTCGACGATACCGTGCTCAACTCCCTCTGGACGGAGATGGACGAAGGCGGACTGCACACGTCTGCGAAGATGCTCGACGGCATCATCAACAGTGACTTCAGCGAACCCTTCGACCCCTTGGAAGACTATCTGCGATCCCTCGCGCCCTGGCAACCGGGCGACCCCGACTACATCGGGCAACTTGCCGACCGCATCATGGTAGAGCCGCTGCCCGAGAGTCATCACACGCAGGACGACTTCCGCTATTTCTTCAGGAAATGGTTCGTGGGGATGGTGGTGGCGTGGACGGTGACCAAGGTGGTAAACCAGATCATCCTCATCCTCGTGGGCAAGGGCGGCATCTTCAAGACCACCTTCTTCACCTTCCTGCTGCCCCCGTGCCTCAAGCCGTATTTCATGAACGACTCCACCGGATCCTATGTAGACAAGGACTTCATGGAGGCGCTGTCGAGCAAGGCGGCGATATGTCTCGACGAGTTTGAGAGCGTCTTTGGCAAGAACCTCTCCGCCTTCAAGAGCAACATCACGAAGCTCACCTTCTCCCTGCGCAGGCCTTATGACAAGTACCGCTCCGAGTTGCCCCATAGGGCGAGCCTCTGCGGCACCACCAACACCCTGCAGTTTATCACCGACGAGGAGAACCGCCGTTACTCGCCGTGGCTCGTTAGGAGCATCCAGAGCCCCATGGAGCGTCCCATCGACTACGACCGCGTCTATGCCCAGGCACTTGCCCTAGGCAGGGAGGTGATGCAACGGCGGGACGGCACCAGCGAAGAGTGGGTGTACTGGCTCACCGCCGACGACATCGGTACGATGCGCCAGCACAACCGCATGTTTATGGTGGCGAACTACGCCGAGGAACAGATCCGCCGCTTCTACCGCGTACCCGATAAGGACACCAACCCGAGGTATGTGAAGTTCCGCTACAGTGCGGAGATACTGGAGAGGATAGGCACCAGTCCTGCCCTCAGACAGAAGTTGAGCAACCAGGACATCGGTTCCATCATGGCCCGTCTGGGCTTCGAGAAGGTGCATCGCAACAGGGGCAACGGCTGGGCGGTCATCGAGAAGGACGGTGCCGAGATCAACACCGACTCGATCATGTAACCCTCATGGTTACGACCGCTAAGTATCATGGTTATGCTGCGTAAGTACCATGGTTAGCCATGCTAAACACCATGGTTACGAAACGCAGCAATATTTCCATATTTTAATATTTTAACATTTTCATATTTCATGGATATCAGAACATATACCAAGCAGGAACTCGCCCTGCTCTATTTTCCCGACGCGACCCCAGCTGTCGCCAGTGCTCACCTGATGAGATGGATTCTCCGTATCCCGGAGCTGATGCAGAAGCTGCACGAGAGCGGCTACGGCAAGCACCACAAGGAGTTTACGCCCCTGCAAGTGTCCCATATTTTCTTCTTCCTCGGGGAGCCGTGACAGCGAATCCGCGGATATATTATATTAACATCGGAACTTAGACGGAATATAGACGGAGGCATTTCCGATTAAAATCCGTTTAAGTTCCGCGGATAATAAAATAATCCATGAGAAAGTAGGAGTATCTGTGAGCAAGTATGAGCAAGCATGAGTTGCGATGGCGGAATGTTGTATCTTTGCATCGTGGTTCAGAGAAAGAGCCACGAGGCAATGCGCAGCGCCCCATTATAAATTATAAATTATTAATTCTTAATTTTAAAAACCATGTTACTCTACGTACTCAAGGAAAACCTAAACGCCAACCTGCCAGAGGCATACGGCAAGTATTACGCTTATCCCGTCATCACACAGACGGTGGACGTCGACGGCCTGGCGAGCCACATGTCGAGCCACAACACTCCCTTCTCGAAGGGCGCCATCAAGGGCATCCTCACCGACATGACGGCGTGCATCAAGGAACTCACCCTCCAGGGCATCGCGGTGAAGATCGACGACCTCGCCATCTTCTCCATCGGCATCCGCAACAAGGAGGGTGCTGCCACAGAGAAGGAGTTCTCCATCGCCAAGAACATCGAGGGCTTCCGCCTTCGTGCCCGCGGCACCGGAGAGTTCAGTGCCAAGACCATCAACCTCGCAGCCACGCTGAAGAAGGCGACTGCCGTACTCGGCTCCTCCGTCTCCACGGACAACTCGGACGACGACTCATCCGATGACGATGACAACACTACTGGTGGCACGGGTGGCACCACCACGGGCGGAGATTCTACCACCACTCCGTCGGGAGACGGATCGCAGACCTCAGGCGGAGGTTCGTCATCTTCAGAGGATACTGATTCCTCTGGCAGCGAAAGCGGCGGCGGCAGCGGAAACACCAATTTGTAGGAGTCCTCTCCCTCTAGGGAGGTCAGCCTAAGGTGAGGCAGGATGCAGTCCGGAGTATTCCGATAGCGCACCCAGGAGCCAGAAAGCAAGTGAATTCTTCACTCTTCACTCATCACTCTTCACTTAAGAAATTGCTATGCACGGGTACTTGCTCTTTCTGCCCCACCTCTCGCTCTCTCCTACGGAGTTTTTTCGAACACGAATAACACGAATAACACGAATTATACCATGAAGAAAGAAACCATCAAGAAAGTCATCAATGTCGTCGTCACCATCCTCACCGCCATTGCCAGCGCCATCTGCGTGCAGAGCTGCAAGGCGTAAGACCACGAAGTTTTTTAAAAAACCACGAAACACACGAATTAAACGAATATCAAATCATGAGAAAAATCAACCTGATTGTCATTCACTGTTCCGCGACCCGCGAGAACCAGAGTTTCACCGTGGAGGCGCTTGAGTCGTGCCATAAGGCGCGCGGCTTCCGCTCCATCGGCTATCATTACTACATCACCCGCGACGGCGTGGTATATCCCTGTCGCCCGGAGTCGGAGGTGGGCGCCCACGCCCGCCGCTACAACGCTCACTCCATCGGCATCTGCTACGAGGGAGGCCTCGACAAGTACGGCAATCCCGCCGACACGCGCACCGAGGCGCAGAAAGAGTCGCTGGAGGCGCTTCTGAGGAGCCTCTGCATCGACTATCCCGAGGCGGAGATCGTGGGTCATCGTGACCTGCCGTGGGTGCAGAAGGCATGTCCCTGCTTCGATGTGAAGGCTTGGCTCGAAGCCATCGACTTCCACATCTGATGACACGCTATTCTTTATTGTCCGCGGAACTTAGACGGAACTTAGACGGAGACTATCCGTTTGAAATCCGACTAAGTTCCGCGGATTATTTCATCGCCGTTTTTTCGAACACGAATGACATGGATGTCGTGACTAGCTGGGGATGCGGATTGCAAATCCGCTTATCATAAAAGGTTGGGACATTTTTGACGACGGATTACAAATCCGTCGAAACGCCTAACGGAATATTTCCATATTTCAACATTTCCATATTTCCATATTTCAATATTTCCATATTTTATGCAGGTCGGAGCCTACGAGGTCATACATGTTGTGAGTCATCAGCCACTTGCAGCGTTTCTTCACCTGGTCGCCGTACTGGCCCTTCAGAGAGAAGAGGTTGCGCTGGAAGAGGATGCCTTGTTTTTTGAGGGTCTCGTAATCCTCGTGCGACATATAGAGGTAACGCTCGGGATGAGCGAGGACGGGGGTGTAGCCCTGGTTCTTGATGCGCTCCAACAGGGCACGGAAATTCATCGGGGCGGAGAAGATGCTGGTCTCCACCAACAAGCGATTGTCGCTTAGGGGGAGGAGGTCGTTATCACGGAGACGCTTCTCGAAGAGAGCGTCGAGCATGTTCTCGGCGGCGAGATGGAGGGTGATCTTCTTGGGGATGAACCCAGATTTCCCTGCGTATTTCCCTGCGGAAGACTGGCGCAAGGCGTAGTCTTCGTCGTATGCCGTCTGGAATCGGGCGAAGGTGTCGCGGAGGTGGGCGGTAATATTGGGCACGTCCTCCATGATATGGGGCGTGAGCCACACCTCGGCGATGCCTGCGCGCTCGTAACGGCGGAGCATCTCCAGCGATTCGCTGGTCTCGCGGAAACCGTCATCGACACCGGGAAGAATATGACTGTGATAGTCTACGGCGTCAGGGAAAAGTTCGGTCTTACCGGAGCTTCCGAATAGACGGGATAATATCTTGAGCATTCTGTTTTTTTATTCGAACACGGATTATTTTTATCCGTGTGGTGATAAATGTCTCAAAGAATGTTAATGTTCTGCGCTATTCAGAGC
>CAVKLF010000081.1:0-8867 GCA_963657075.1 bacterium
CTGAGCAGAACCTCTATCGTCTCATCATGCGTTCCGACAAGCCCCAGGCGAAACCTCCGTCGGAACGCCTAACGGAACAGATAATGCTGTACGTCAGCATATTAATCTATCTGATATAACAAACACGATATCAGATGTGAGCGGACAAGATTATTTTTAACTCTTACAAAAACTACAAAAAAAATCCTAGTTGGATAAAAATATTTCTCCAACTAGGAATATCATGCGAAGCCAAAGGCTTCATTCTATACACTTTTGGCAAGTGTGTGCCCGATTATTTTCTGTAATTTTCAAGACCCTTGTTCAGGAAATCGAGATAGGCACTCACATCCTCCTTAAAGCTGAAAGCAGCATTGAGAGGCTTGCCGTCATTGTCTACTGCTACGTAGAACGGCTGAGCGTTGGCACCAAACTTGCTTGCCTGCAAGTAGCTCCACTTATCGCCCACTGTGCGCAAGGTGCGCTTCTCGCCATTGAATGTCACCTCCATAGGCTCAGGCAGAGGCGTCTTGTCGTCTACATAAAGCGAGATGAGCACGTAGTCCTTGGTCAACTTATCGGCCACCGACGGGTCGGTCCATACCGAAGCCTCCATCTTGCGACAGTTTACACAGCCATATCCTGTGAAGTCGATGAGTACAGGCTTGCCCGCAGCCTTGGCGGCAGCCATGCCCAGTTCGTAATCCTTGTAGGCTGGCTCTACCATCTTGGTATTGAGGTTGAAGTCTTGGGTATTTACCGGAGGTGCGAAGGCACTCACAGCCTTGCAGGGTGCGCCCCAAAGGCCCGGAATCATGTATACGGAGAAGGCCAGCGAACAGAGACCGAGCATGATGCAAGGCACTGGCATCGGCTTCTGAATATCACCGCCGATGGCATCCACCTGAAACTTGAGCTTGCCGATGAGATAGAGGCCCAGCAGAGCGAAGATAACTATCCAGAGAGAGAGGAACACCTCGCGGTCGAGAATGTGCCAGCCGTAGGCCAAATCGGCCACTGAGAGGAACTTCAGCGAGAATGCCAGCTCCACGAAGCCGAGCACTATCTTGATGGTCTCCATCCAGGAGCCAGAGCGTGGCGCAGACTTCAGCCATGATGGGAACAGGGCGAAGAGGGTAAATGGCAAGGCAAGAGCCAGGGCAAAGCCCAGCATGCCGATGGTAGGAGCAAGCCAATCGCCAGAGGTGACGGTCTGCACCAAGAGCAGTCCGATGATAGGAGCCGTACAAGAGAAGCTGACAAGCACGAGGGTAAATGCCATCAGGAAGATGCTGATAAGACCAGTCGTGCTAGAAGCCTTGCTATCGACCGCGTTGCCCCAACTGTCTGGCAACTTGATCTCAAACCATCCGAAGAACGAGAAGGCGAAAACTGCCAATAGACAGAAGAGGATGATATTGAATACGGCACTCGTGCTGAGCGCATTGAGCGTGCTAGGACCAGCGATAGCTGTCACGGCGAGGCCGAGCACCAGGTAAATGACGACGATGCTCAGACCGTATGTGCAGGCGTCGCGGATACCCTTCTTCTTATCGTCCTTGGCACGTTTCAGGAAGAAACTTACCGTCATCGGGATGATAGGCCAGATGCAAGGCATCACGAGCGCAAGAAGTCCGCCTACGAAACCTATGATAAATATATAGAAAAGACTATGGTTGGCAATGTCGTTGGCACCACCGAAAGCCTGCAGTTCCTTTACCACCGGTTGCCAGAGAGCCTTGGCGTCGAGCTGATCCATGGCCGAGGCCAGGGCTGCAGAGTCTACTGGAGCCACAGCACTGTCGCCCTGTTGCATGGCAGCGAGCTTGGCCAGCGAGTCGGCTTTCATCTTGGCAGCCAAGGCTGGGTCTACGGCAGCAGGCTCAGCCTTTTGGGCGGCAGCAGCAGCGTCCTTGGCGTCTACGGCTGGCGACT
Source organism: bacterium (assembly GCA_963657075.1). Taxonomy (GTDB): domain Bacteria; phylum Bacteroidota; class Bacteroidia; order Bacteroidales; family Bacteroidaceae; genus Prevotella. The sequence continues at coordinate 1,915 of CAVKLF010000081.1, forward strand.
TGCCGCTCTCCTTGAAAGGAACCTCACTGGGCGGCATGCAGTTCTGGTCGTTGCAAGCGCCATATTCCACGTAAGCATCAATGCTGTAGGTAGGCTTTACAAACTTAATCTTCTGCACGAAAGTGACACTTCCCTCGAAGTAACGGAGCTTCATGCCGAAGAGAGGGTCGAACTTTGCAATCTCATTACCGCGTGGCTGCAACTTGCCTACCAGCTCCACACCGTCCATCTTATTGACGTTGAAAGTAGCCGAGATAGGGCCATCGCCACCCAAACCGGTGGAGTAAACGTGCCATCCTGCTTGAATTTTACCACTAAACACGATTTCGGCTTCAGCACTACCGTTAGTTTTCAGCGAACTGGAGAACTTCACGGGGTTCATCATCTGTGCATTTGCCAACATTACTGCTAAGAGTAATTGGAAAACTAAAAAAAACCTTTTCATTTCTATGTGTTACTAATTTTGTTGCAAAGTTAATACTTTTATATTTAAATACGATAAAGGGGTGACAATGGGTAATGCCGTTTTTACTTTTTTAAGAAAAAATGCAAAAAATAGCGCATTTTCTTGCTGATTTAACAACTTTGGTGTAATTTTGCAGCCAAATGAGAAAGAAAAGACTATACATATTCAGTCTGTGGATAGCCACCATGAGCGTGCTGCTGTCTACCGTGATGGCCCACCATCACCACATGGACCGTATCTGTATGGTCGTGGAGCAATGCCAGGAGGATGGCAACTACAATGACGAGCACACCCACCACCATGAGAACGAACAGGATGGATGCCGTGTGCACCAGATGCACCAGTTCTTTACCAACGCAAAGGTGATGAAGAGCATCGAAAAGCAAATCTTCGACGGCAGTCATTGGCTCACCACTTTCCACCACACATATTTATATGATGATACGCCAGGCATCCGCTGTGTACGCTGGCAGCAGGTGGCACAAGCCCTCCCCTCAGAGAGCGTGCCACTACTCAGCAGGCGTGGCCCACCAGCTTTTGTTTTCTAAAAACATATTCGATGCAGCAAGTATGCCGCCGAGTTGCAAGTATTAGTGTAAGATAGCTGATGCAACTGGGTTGCAGCTAGCTAGTTATACCTTTGTACCCAGAAAACAAAAGCAGATAAAATCATGAAGAAAAGAATCGTATTCATCGCTGCCATAACGTTGGCGGCATTTGGCGGATTTACATTTTTTACAAACGAAACTCACGCAGAAGCCCACGAGGCAGAGCATGAGGAAGAAATAGACTTCGACGACATCCCCCTGACACAAAAGCAAGTGGAAACCGCAGAGCTCAAGATGGGCGAGACCACCCAAAGGGAAATGGACGCCACCATACGGGCGACAGGTGCCCTCGTGCTCCGTGCCCAAGACCAGGGCGAAGTAACCTCGCTGATGGGAGGCGTAGTAAAACGCATCTATGTGAAGGAAGGGCAGACCGTGAGCCGCGGACAGGTGGTAGCCACCGTAGAAAACACAGACGTGGTGAGCCTGCAACGTGAGTACTTCTCGGCAGCCAAAGCGTGCGAACTGACCCGGGCAGAGCTGGACAGGCAGAAGACGCTCAGCCAAAACGGAGCAGGCATCAAGAAGAACTTGCAGCAGACCCAGAAGGAATACCAGGTGGCACATGCCAACCTGGTGGGCATCGGCAGACAACTCACGCAGATGGGCATCAGCACCATGGCCGCATCGCAAGGCAAATTTACCACCAGCTTTCCGCTTCGCGCTCCCATATCGGGCACCGTGAGCCAAATCACGGCTAGCCTAGGCAGCTATGCCGACATGCAGACACCACTCATGAAGATACGCAACAACAATGCGGTGGAGTGCGACCTCAACGTCTTCGAGAAAGACATCGCCAAGGTGAAGCAGGGCAACCAGGTATGGCTGTCGCTCACCAATCAGCCAGGCGTGAGTCTCAGCGGCGTGGTAACGGGCATGAACCAGTACTTTAACGACGGCAGCAAGAGCGTGGCGGTGCATGTAAAAATCAATCCTACCAAGGGCATCCTGCTCTTCGATGGCATGTATGTCAGCGGCCAGATCGTGACGGGCACGCAGAAGTGCCAGGCAGTGCCCAGCAAGTCTATCGTCTCCACCGACGGCAAGCAGTACATTTTCGCCCTCAATGGCACCCCTAGCAAGGGCAAGTACAGTTTTTCGCGCCACGAGGTAACCACAGGCATCAGCGACGGCGCCTATACCGAGGTGCAGCTCTGCAAGCACATCAAGCAAGGCATGCAGATAGTAACAGGCAACGCCTTCTACCTCGCCTCGCTCACTGGCGACCATGGGGAGGAAGACTAGTCGTCAGCATTTATTGAATGTTTTATATCTAAAACGCAATGTTTCAGAAACTTATTACTTATTCTATCCATCACAAGTTGGTGGTAGGAATACTTACGATAGCACTTGCCGTATGGGGCGTATGGTCGCTCTCCAACTTGCCGTTCGACTCCACCCCCGACATCACCGACAATCAGGTGCAAGTCATTGCGCAGGCACCATCACTGGGCGCACAAGAGGTGGAGCAGTACATCACCACCCCCGTAGAGATGGCACTCGCCAATATGCCCAGGCTGCAGGAGCGCAGAAGTATCTCCCGGAGCGGTCTCTCGGTCATCACCCTCGTGTTCGACGACGATGCCGACATCTACTGGGCGCGCTCGCAAGTAAGCCAGACGCTCACGGAAGTAACCAAGACCCTGCCCCAGAACGCCGACATCGAGATGGGCCCGATAGCCACCGGTCTGGGCGAAATATACCACTACACCGTACGTGCCAAGAAAGGCTACGAACACCAATACTCGCTCACCGAGCTGCGCACCATCCAGGACTGGATAGTACGCAAGCAGCTGTCGGGCACCCCCGGCGTAGCCGAGGTGAGCGGATGGGGCGGATACGTCAAGCAATACGAGGTGGCCATCAATACCGATGAGCTCAATGCCCACGGCGTAACCATCAGAGAGGTGTACGATGCGCTGGAGAAAAACAATGCCAACACGGGCGGCAGCTACATAGAGCAAAACTCCAACCAGTACTTCATCCGCGGCATAGGCGTGGTAAAATCGCTCGAAGACATCGCCCAGATACCCGTAAAAAACATCCAGGGGACCCCCATCAAGGTGGGCGACGTGGCGAAAGTGCAACTAGGACATGCCACCCGATTTGGAGCCGTAACCCGCAATGGCGAGGGCGAGGTGGTAGCCGGCATCGCCATCATGCTGAAGGGAGAAAACTTCCAGCAGGTTATCCAAAACGTAAAGCAACGCATCTCTAAAATACAGAAATCGCTGCCCGAAGGCGTGATTATCGAGCCGTTTATCGACCGCACCAACCTCGTAGACCGCGTAGAGGGCACCATCGCCCGCAACCTGATAGAGGGCGGGCTCATCGTCATCTTTGTGCTCGTCATCTTCCTGGGCAATTGGCGGGCAGGCATGGTGGTGGCATCGGTAATACCGCTCAGCATGCTCTTTGCCTTCGGCATGATGAAAACGTTTGGCATCGACGGCAACCTGATGTCTCTGGGAGCCATCGACTTCGGTATGATCGTAGACTCCGCCGTCATCATCGTAGAGGCTGTGGTGACGCATCTGAGAGTGAAAAGTGAAGAGCGAAGAATGAAGAATCCAAATGCCGGCACCCTCTGCCTCTCGCAAGCGGAGATGGACGAGGAAGTACACTTCTCGGCCTCTCGCATTAGGCAGAGCGCAGCCTTCGGAGAAATCATGATCATGATCGTATACGTGCCGCTGATGACACTCGTAGGTATCGAGGGAAAGATGTTCCGTCCGATGGCACTTACCGTCTTCTTCGCCATCCTCGGAGCTTTCATCCTCTCACTCACCTATGTGCCGATGGCCAGTTCGCTGCTGCTGAGCCGTAAGATACACAATAACAGTAACTTTACGGAGCGCATGATAGCAAAACTTCAAGCATGGTATCGCCCTCTGCTCCATTGGGTATTGGTACGCAACAAGGATGTTATCACAGCAGCCGTAGCCCTCTTCTGCGTGAGTCTGGTAGGCTTCAAGTTTCTTGGAGGCGAGTTTATACCAAGTCTGGAAGAGGGCGACTTTGCCATCGAGATGAGCATGGCGCAGGGCACCTCGCTCTCGCAGATGGTGGAGAGTTGTACCAAGGCCGAGAAACTATTGAAGGCCGAATACCCCGAAATCAAGCAGGTGGTAAGCCGTATAGGAAGTGCCGAGATACCCACCGACCCGATGCCTACTGAACGAGCCGACATCATGGTGGCTCTCAAGCCTAAGGCAGAGTGGACTTCGGCCGAGACTACCGCCGAACTGATGGAGAAGATGGAGGAGACCCTGCAGCGCATCCCGGGGCTGGAGGCAGAAATCTCCCAGCCGATACAGATGCGCAACAATGAGCTGCTTACAGGCATCAAGCAAGACGTGGCCATCAAGATATACGGAGACGACCTCGACGTGCTCACCCAGCAAGCCAAGCTGGTAGAACGGCTCATCAAGAATGTGAGAGGCGTAAGCGGCATCTACGTGGAGCAAGTATCGGGTCTGCCCCAGATACAGGTAAACTACCACCACGACCGCATGGCAGAGTACGGCATTACCGTAGACGATGCCAACCAGGTGCTGGAGACCGCCTTCGCCGGAGCAGCGGCAGGAGCCGTGTATGAGGGTGAAAAGAAATTTGACGTGGTGCTGCGACTCAGCAAGGCCGACCGTACCCCAGCATCGCTCTCCGCCCTCACCATCCCCCTGAAGGACGGCAGCAACATACCGCTCAGCCAGATAGCCAGCATCGAGTACCAGTTGGCCCCATCGCAGGTGTCGCACGAAGATGGAGCCCGTCGCATCTACGTAGGCTTCAACGTAAAGGGTAGGGACGTACAGAGTACCGTGAAGGAGATACAGCAGATACTCGACCGGAAACTCAAGATGCCAGAAGGTTACTATTATAATTATGGTGGCGAGTTTGAGAACCTGCAGAGCGCCACCCAGCGTCTGCTGATAGTCATACCGATAGCCCTCGTCATCATTCTGCTCTTGCTCTATGCCACGGTAAAAAGCTGGCGCGAGTCGCTCTTCGTGTTCTCGGCCATACCGCTGGCAGCCATCGGAGGCGTATGGGCATTGTGGCTCAGAGGCATGCCTTTCAGCATCTCGGCAGGAGTAGGATTCATCGCCCTCTTTGGCGTGGCTGTGCTCAATGGCATCGTGCTGATAGGGCAAATGAACCAGCTGCAGCGTGAAGGCGAGGCCGACATTCAGCGCCGCATCGTGGAGAGTTGCATGATACGACTCCGCCCGGTACTGATGACGGCACTCGTGGCAAGCATGGGATTTCTCCCGATGGCTCTCTCGCAAGGCGATGGAGCCGAGGTGCAGCGTCCGCTCGCCACCGTGGTTATCGGCGGACTCGTCACCTGTACGCTGCTTACACTGCTGGTTTTGCCAGCCATCTACAAGACTTTTACCAAAAATAAATATCATCAGAAGGAATGAAACGGAATATCATCAGAATTTGGGGCGTCGCTTGCATCGCAGCCATGGGCACGCTGCTGCCGCTACATGCCAGCACCCATCTTGCCCATATCAATGTCTCAGGAAGAAAACTCACACTGCAGGCATGCTTCGAGTTGGCTAACAAGCAAAACTTGACGCTGGAGACAGGACGCAAGTCGATAGAGCGTGCCAAGGCATTGCAAGGTACTGCCTGGGACATCGACAAGACCGCCCTGTCGCTATCGCAAGACCCCTCTTCGGGCGGCAGCACCGACAATGCCATCAGCATCTCGCAAAGCATCGAGTTTCCTACGGTCTACGCCGCCAGAAAAAGCCAACTGAAGGCTGAGGCAAAGGCCGAGGAAAGTCGCCAGGCTATCATCAGCCAACAGGTGAAGGCAGATGTGGCAGCCGCTTATTACGCTTTGTTGTATCAGGCTCATCGCCTTCGCATCCTGCAACAGCAAGACTCCATACTAGACCGATACTACGAGATGGCAAACAAGCGATACGAGGCAGGTGAGGCTCGCCAACTGGAAGTGCTCTCGGCAGAACGCATCGCCAACGAAAATCATCTGGAGATGGCTGTTACCGTCAATGCCATCAAGGCAGAACAGGCAAAACTGAAGGAATTGCTCAATACCAGCGACTGCATCTTGCCTGCAGAAGACCATCTGTCTCCCATGCCGTTTGCCATGGGAGAGGAATACTGTTATGACCAGACTGCTGATGCCATCTACCAGAGCGACCGCCTAAAGGCACTCGACAAAAGCGTAAAGGTAGCCAAGGCGGGGTATGCGCCCTCGCTCTCGTTGGCATTGCGCAACCAGTTGGTCATCTCCAGTTGGAACCCCTACAAAGTAGACCGTTCTCGCTTCGCAGAGGGCAACTTCATGGGCTTTGAGGTAGGAGTGGGCGTACCGCTCTTCTACGGAGCCACCAAGGCGAAGGTAAAAGCAGCCAAGAAAGAGAGAGAACTGGCAGAACTGGAAATGCGGCAGGAAAAACTCTCTCGCGAACGCGAATACGACATATATGTCAATCGATTGCAGACAGCCCAGGAACGCCTGAAGTATTACGATAACGAGAGCGACGCCAAGGCTTCCAGGATGGCGGCGCTGAGCAGTCTGGAATACGAGAATGGAGAAATCTCGTACGTAGAGTATGTCAATGCGCTGCAAGAGACCACAAGCATGAGAATGAAACATGCGGAGGTAATCCAGGAGTACAATGCCGCAGTGCTGGCCTTGATGGAGCTTACCAATAAGTTGTAGTTCTTACTATTAAGTTTTCAGCATTCTGAAGTGTAGGAAGTTAAAGAAGTTAAGGGAAGTTAGAGGGAAGTTAGAGAGAAGTTAAGGGACAACAGCCCTACTTGCTTATGACAAGATTCCTGCAAAAAAGGTGTTGTCCCTTAACTTCACAGCTCTCGTAGAGAGCGATAACTTCTCT
>CAVKLF010000082.1:0-8833 GCA_963657075.1 bacterium
AAACATGAAAGTAGGAGATAAACACCTATGATTAGTGTTTACCTCCTACTCGATTTGTGATTTCCAAGTCTTTACGTTAGATAAATGTTAGGCGATTGTTAGTTTTATGTTAAGAAAGCAAGCAGCGTGTAAGATTTTCTTTCAAATACTTGCATTCTTGCTTTATTTTGCTTACTTTTGCACTCGGAATGGGGCATCAGGAGTGTGAAAACAAGCATTGCTGATGCCCTTATAAGAGAGAATATTCTAAATTATCAATAATATCAGAGAAGATATGAAACTAAGAAAGTTTTTGGCAGCAGCCCTCTTGCTGCTCTCTGTGGGAAGCGTACAGGCACAGCAGATGCCTCCTATCCCAGTAGACAAGAATGTAAAGATTGGTCATCTCGACAATGGTCTTACCTATTACATTCGTCACAACAGTTATCCTGAGCATGTGGCCAGTTTCTACATCGCCCAGAAAGTAGGTTCCATCAATGAGAACGACGACCAGCGTGGCTTGGCTCACCTCTTGGAGCACCTCGCCTTCAATGGTACAGACCACTTCAAGGACAATACCCTCCAGGAGTATCTGCAGAGCATCGGCGTGGCATACGGTAGAAATCTCAATGCTTATACTGCAGTAGAGAAAACCGTATATTATTTCACGGATGTGCCTACTACCCGCACCACAGCCGTAGACTCTTGTATGCTCATCCTCAAAGACTGGAGCAATGGTATTACGCTGACCGAGAAGGCTATCAACGACGAGCGAGACATCGTACACAATGAGTATCGTATGCGCATGGTAGGACAGCAGCGTATGTTGGAGCGTTCTTTGCCTAAGCTCTATCAGAACAACAAGTACGGTTATCGTTTCCCTATCGGACTGATGAGCGTCATCGACGGTTGCGATCCTGAGACTCTCCGTGCTTACTATCGCAAGTGGTATCGCCCCGACAATCAGGCTATCATCGTAGTAGGCGATGTGGATGTCAATCATATCGAAGAGCAGATCAAGAAACTGTTCTCAGGCATCAAGGTACCTAAGGATGCAGCCAAGGTAGAGCATCCTGATGTGGCTGACAATGATACAGCCATCTATGTCATCGATAAGGACAAGGAACAGCAGATAGACATGTTCCAGGTTTATATGAAGCACGATGCTGCCCCCGATTCTATTAAGAGTGGTATGGGTTATCTTGCCATCGGCTATATGAACAATGTCATCAGCTCTATGATGGGCTCTCGCTTTGCCGAAAAGGCAAAGGAGGCCGATTGCCCTTACCTCCAGGCGAGTGCTGGCGATGGTGAGTTCTTGCTCTCCAGCAACAAGGGCGCCTTTACTTTGTCGGCTGCCGCTAAGCCGGGCATGATGAAGGAGGCGTATGCTGCCGTGCTGCGTGAGGCTAAGCGTGTGCGTGATTTTGGTTTCACAGCCACCGAGTACCAGCGTGCCAAGGAAGAGTTTATGAGTGCCGTAGAAAAGGCTCTTGCCAACAAGGATAAGATGAAGAACGAGCAGTTTACTACTCAGTATGTTGACCATTTCATCTCCAAAGAGCCTATCCCTTCTGTAGAGGAGGAGAGCCAGATTTATCAGATGTTGGTACCTTATTTGCCTTTGGAGGCCATCAACGCATACGCTAAGGAGCTGATTTGCGCGAGCGATACCAATATGGTGTCTCTTTTGATGATGCGTGAGACCGACGGGGCTGTTTATCCTACCGAGAAGCAGTTGGCCGACGTCGCTCACCAGGTACGTGGCGAGAAGTTGGAGGCTTACGTAGACAATGTTAAGCAGGAGCCTCTTATAGCCAAGTTGCCTACCCCCGGTAAGGTGAAGAAGACTGTAGAAAACAAGGAGTTGGGCTATAAGGAGCTGACTCTTTCCAATGGTGCCAAGGTGGTATTGAAGAAGACCGACTTCAAGGACAATGAGATTCTCTTCGCTGCCTCTGCCAATGTAGGTTACTCTGCATTCGACAAGAAGGATTACATCAACAATACCCTCTTTACCGATGCCTTGGATGCCAGTGGATTGGGCAATTTCACCAGCACCGAACTGGAGAAGGCTCTCGCAGGCAAGCAGGTAGGCGTAGGCTTCACCATGAGTCCGTTCAACCATGGATTGGAGGGTAACTCTACCCCTAAGGATATCGAGACCTTGATGCAACTCGTCTATCTCAAGATGACCGCTGTGAGCAAAGACCAGAAGTCGTTCGACAACTTGAAGACTACCATTGCCACAGTGCTTGCCAACCAGGGCAACAATCCTAATATCGTATATCAGGACTCTGTACAGAGCACGCTCTATCTGGGTAGCAAGTTGGCTCGCATCCCATCTTCAGATGAGATCAAGGCCATCGACTACGACCGTATCCTGGAGCTTGGCAAGCAGTATTATGGCAATGCCAAGGACTTCACCTTCTATTTCGTAGGCAACTATGACGAGCAGACACTCCTTCCTTTGATCAACCAGTATATCGCCAGCTTGCCAAACAATGGCTTCAAGTTGAAGAACAAGGAGATTCCTTCTGCCAAGGGCGAAGTGAAGAACAACTTTACCAAGGAGATGGAGAACCCTCAGAACCAAGCCACCGAGATGTGGTATTCCAAGGCTCCATTCTCCCTCAAGACCAGCGTACTTGCCAATGTGGCTAGCCAGTTGTTGCAGATGAAGTACCTCCGCACTATCCGTGAGGAACTGAGTGCAGCTTATTCGGCAGGTGCTACCTATGGTGTTATTCGCGACTTCGACAACAAGTCGATAGTAACCATTACTGCCAATGCCCAGCTCAATCCTGAGAAGAGCGATGAGGCTGTGCCTTACTTCTTCAAGGGCTTGGACGAGACCATTAAGGCTCCTGATGCAGCCGACCTTCAGAAGGTAAAGGAAATCATGCTGAAGAATGCCGGCGTAAGCGAGAAGACCAATGGTTATTGGCTCGGTGTATTGAGTACCTACGAGCGTCTGGGCGTAGATACCCATACCGACTACAAGAACACCATCAAGGCTGTAGATGCAGCCCAGGTGTCAGACTTCTTGCAGAATGTGGTATTGAAGAGTGGCAATCACTTGGAGATTATCATGAAGGCAGTGAAGAGCAAGTAAAATGCAGATAGTCAGATATCATAGACCCTAAAAAAAGTCCCACTGTACGAACTTTTTGGTTCGGCAGCGGGACTTTTTCTGAAATAATCTCTCTCATTCTTTCGAAGGAAACCCTCTCTAAGAGCGTTTCTTCTTTTTCATTTTTCCTGAAGAAGTGTTATCCATTACTTCTTCCTGCAAGAAGATAGTTAAAAAGCTTAACCTCTTCTCTTGGCCTTCGAGGCAAGAGCCTCGCGGCGGTCTTGTAGTATCTGCTGGCATCTGCTGGCCGCATGATCTACATTCTCTGAGTTAACCTTAATTAAACTGTCATTCATAACCTATTGCGATTTGTGATGCTGCAAAGATACGGTATTCCATTTGTTTTGCGAAGGGATTGCAACAAAAATGCATCTTTTATTCATTCTTTTTTGATATATGTCAATCAGCAGACATTTTGTTATCGTATTTTAGTTCCCATGTAACCTTATTTCGTATCATTTTAGGGATTTTATCTTAAAAATAGGGAAAATCTTTTCTCTATATGGATATTTTTTGCGAAATTTGCACACCGAATATAGACATAAAAAGACATAAGGTAAAAATAAATGATTATGAAAAAAGTATTTATGATGGCTGCTCTTGTAGCAGCTTTTGCTTTCGGCAATGTATGTGATGCAAATGCTCAGTCTAGTAAAACAAAGTCTGCCTTGTCTGGTTTGTTGGGCAACTTGGGTTCTGTCAGCGATATCGCCAGCAGCCTGATTGGTGGCGACTTGACCACGAGCACGCTTTGCGCCAATACATGGAAGTACAGTGGTCCTGGTTGCGCCTTCACTTCAGAGAATCTCTTGGCCAAGGCGGGTGGTACAGTGGCTGCCAATAAGGTGGAGAGCAAATTGTCTGATTATTATAAGAAGGTGGGCTTCAAGAGTTCCAATACTTACTTTACCTTCAATACCGATGGTACTTTCGTGTCTAAGATTGACGGTAAGTCATGGAGCGGTAAGTATACTTTCAATGAGAAAACGGGTGCGCTTCAGCTCACTGGCACTCTTCTTAAGATGTCGGGCTATGCTACCAAGAGCGGCAATAATGTATGTCTTCTCTTCGAGTCGAAGAAACTCCTCACCTTGATTCAGACTCTTACCTCAGTTAGCGGAAACTCTTCTCTTGCTACAATTGGTAATCTCTCCAAGAATTACAGCGGCGTACGCGTAGGTTTCAAGATGAGTAAGTAATAATGATAAAGAAAAAGTTCTGTGTCTCCTCCTTTTGCGGCACAGAACTTTTTTTCATTTTTATCGTAGGGTTATTTGTAGTGGAGTCTTCAGCGCACTGAGGTATTCCTGTATGCGAAGTTGCCACTCGCTGTAGCTTCTTACGTCGTACTTGCTCCATGCTGCACCGAAGTAATAACTGTACTTCTCGTTGTTTTTCAGTGCTCGCTTCAGACCTAGGGCGTGTCCTGTAGCTCCATCATGTTTTTTGTCGAATAGCTGGTAATAGGTGTTGTCTACGCCGTGAGGGAAGAGGACACCTACAAACACTTGCGAGTTGTTTACCTCGATATTGTCGGTAGGGTCAGCGTAGCTCACGTAGTCCTTGGCCAGCGTCTTGTTTTCGGTATCCTCCTCATGGATAGGGAAGCCCGTTACGAAATCGGTAGGAGTGGTCAGCCCGTCATACCATACAGTCATCTTGTTGAAGTTGCTGCCCTTGTCGAGCGAGATGATACGATGCTCCACCACGTTTTGCATATCGCCTACCTGTGTTGGGTTGTAGGTCAGTTCTACGGTAAACCGCAGCGGACCGTTGTCCAGTATCCTGTACGTCTTGTAGCAGTAAGGCAGCACCATCTCCTTGCCTACCATCAGTCCGGGTGCTCCCAATCCCAGCGTGGCACCTACACGGTAGGGGTCCAGTCCGTTGCCGTGGTCTAGGTGGAAGGAGGTGGTAATGTCTACCTCTTTCGATTTTGCCCAGAGAGCCTTCGCCTGCTCTTTCAGTTTGGCAGCCTGGGTGGCATTCTTTTCCGCCTTGGCTTGCTTTTCCAGGGCTTTGGCCTGGGCATCTATCTTGTCGCCCTGGATGTTGCCGTTCATGTCCTTGATGTATCGGTCGTAGACTACGGTGTCTGGAGTGTTCTTTACCCAGATGTCTGTGCCGAACGACCGTTCGCCCGTCTTCTGCAGTGCCGGCCCGTATACCCGATAAGCGCATCGGTCGTTCTCCCAGGCGATGTCGTCCTTGCGTATCTTATAGAGTGCGCCTGTGGCCCAAACCTTTTGCTGGTATGGCTTGCCGATGCTTACATAGTAGGTGGCCGAACCATGTGGACGTACGCTGGCATCGATTAAGAGTGTGCCTTCGTGGGTAATCTGTGCCCCTATCTGCTGCCCGTTCTTGTTCTTTACGATGTAAGCCTCCCCCTTCTTAGGGGTGGCACCCGCAAGTTTCGCCTTTACGTCGCTCATGGAGATTTCTATGAGTTCCGTGCGCTGGGCGGCAGTAGGATTGTTTACCACGATAGTGGCTTGCTGGGCATGGCTGTAGTTAGAGCCAGCCAATGCCAGAAGAGTCATCAAGCCTTTGGCTGTGAATGCCTTCTTGAATGTGTCTTTAGTCATCATTGTCAGTTGATAATTTTTTATATTACGAATGAATAGTTGTTGATACGTATTTTACGCCGGATTACAAATCCGTCGGGACGCCTCGCGGGGGATTGCGCCGGATTACAAATCGATGACCGAAACCTCCATTGAGATATCTTCTTGAGGTCTGTCCCCACGGAGTGTTTTGCAGTTCTGTATCTTCTCCACTACCTCCATGCCGCTCTCCACTTCGCCAAACACCGTATACTGGTTGTCGAGGAATGGAGTGCCGCCTACCTCGGTATAAGCCTTCATCTGTTCTTCGGTAAACTTCGGATAACCTTGTTCCTTACAGCGTTTCTTGGTTTCGTCTATCAGTTCATCCTGTAGTTTCGTGAGCCCCGCACGGTCGCGGTTTCTGCGCAAGTTCATGATTTCATCGTGATGTTCCTTGGCCATCAGGTTGAAGACGGCTTGCTCCATCTGCATGCCCATCTGTTTTTCCATCTGCTTCAGCTCGTTCTGCTTGTACGTCTTGCCCCAAACGATATAAAACTGGCTACCGCTGCTCTCACGCTCTGGGTTTACCTCGTCGCCCAGTCGGGCAGCGCTCAGTGCCCCGCGCTTGTGGTAGAGTTGTGGATAAACAAACTCGGCAGGGATGGTATAGTCCGGGCCGCCTGTTCCTAGCATTTTCCCCTTGGGGGCACCCTTGCTGTCCGGGTCGCCGCCCTGTATCATAAAGTCTTTGATGACACGGTGAAAGAGCGTGCCATCGAAATATCCCTCCTTCGCCAACTTGATGAAGTTGTCACGATGCTTGGGTGTCTCGTCGTAGAGGCGCACGGTGATGTCGCCCTCCGTAGTTTTGATCAATACTTTTGCCATTATTTTTCTATTTATAATATTCGTTCCATTCCTTCATAGCCTCCTGCCAGTCGGTTTGCTCGCCGTTGGCTATCGCTTCCTTCTCGCGTTCAGCCTCGTCACGAGCCTTGTCGCGTGCCCGTTTCGCCTTCATGGCCTCGATGGTTGCATCGTCGAGTATCAGGATAGCGCCACGCTTGATGGCAGCCTGCAACTCCTCCTCTCCGAAAGCCTTGCCTGGCTCGTTGAAGTCAGAGATGTTAAATTCGTAATCCACTCTCAGGTCGTGGCGTATCTGTTTCTGTTGCAGTCGGTTGCCTGCGTTCTTTAGTCGTAGGAGCTTGCCTATTTCCTTGATTTCTCCTGCAGAATATTTGTTTCTTCCCATTAAAAAATGTTTGATGTTATGATTCGGTTTGCAAAATTAAGCATTATCCTCGACAAAACCAAGGATTTTGCCATGAATTCTTTATCCTTTCTGGCAGATACGATGTACATTCCACCATAGTAAGTACCCCGAGAAGATGGCGATATATGCCAGGTACAGTTGTGCCAGATGGATGCTTACCCCGTCTATGCTAGCACCTGGCAGCATGGAGGTGAGCTGGAAGAAGGTGTTGGCAAACTGGGTGATGCTTACGAGTATGCGCGCGATGATATCTGTCAGCATGTCGCCGATGCTGGCAAGCCAGGATATACAGGTGATGGGGAAGAGGATGAGGAGCAAGGCCGACAAGTACAGGATGAGTGTAGCTGCGGGGATGGCGACAAGGCTGGTAAGCAATGAGTAGCAAGATATCCTGCCGAAATAATAGACGATGAGGGGCATCGTACCTATCTGTGCGGCGGCAGACACACACAGTAATTGCCATACCCTTCGGCTCAGCAGATGGCGGGGGCGCAACAAGTCTCTCAGTAACGGATAAAAGAGCAGGATGGAGAGCACTGCGAGAAATGACATCTGAAAACTGATGTCGTATAGGCTCAGGGGATTGATCAAGAGCATGATGACGTAAGCGAAGGCAAGCGTGTTGAGCGAAACGGGACTACGCCGCGACAAGAGGGCGAAACTGTAGATGCTGATCATCGTGGCAGACCGCACGGCGCTGTTGGGCATCCCGATGAATACCACGTATGCCCATATCGCCGTGGTCGATACGATGATGGTGGGCAGCGATTTCCTTTTGCCTCCCAGCATCAGCAGGAAGAGCTGGAAGATGATGCCGATATGCAGTCCGCTGATGGCGAGCACATGGCTCGCCCCAGCTATCGAGTAGCTGTCCTTGGTCTCTTGGTCGAGGGCAGATTTGTCGCCCAGCGTCATGGCCGCTATCACCGCATAGTCTTGTTCCTCTATATGTAGGTCTTTCATCTTCTTTTCCACTTCCTCCCTGTATGTGCCCACCTTGATCATCGTGCGGTCTAGCGACGACAGTTCCTGGTACGTGCAGTGCTGGGCAGGCATCTGGTACTTGTCTATCTGCCGGGTGGTAAAAGCGCCCCCCAGGCAGAATAGGCAGAGATAAATCGAAAGGCATTGGCTGTAGATAAGACGGCGGGTAAGCAAGCTGGCAGCCAGACTGATGAGGCAAAGCATCACCCATGGGAGTGTGCCCAGGGCATCATAGCAGTATGTCGCAGTGATGATGCCGATGGTCAGCACTGCGCTGATGCGTATCAGCGGAGCCTCTGTCATCTCCTTGGGGAAGCCTATCTTCATACCGTTACCGATTACAAGGCATTCAATTTTCTTGCTCAATTTCCCAGTCTGTGATGTTGCCCACGGTGGAGTCGAAGTTGATACCTACCTGGGTGATGGGCTTGCCGCTGAGGGCGAATCGCTGGCGGTAGTTCTTCAGGTTGATCTGCTGCATCGCCGCCTTTGCGTCCTTATTGAGCTTCAGCTCGATGATGTAGAGGTCGGTCTTGGTGAGGAGCACGATGTCGACTCTTCCCTTGGGGGTGTGTACTTCCACATCCACCAGATAGTCGGTGAGGAGGGAGAAGATGATGAAGAGCATCTGCTGGTAATGCCCCTCGTAATTGGTCATATTGCAATAGGGCACGGTGCCGAGGAAATCTTGCAGGAGATGCAAGGCTCCGTCCATGTCTTGCTTGTCGAGAGCCTGGGCGATACGGCGCGCCGTATTCGTGGTGGCAAGTGTGTTGGGAGTGACGTAGGACGGGATGAGGGCCTTGGTCAAGCCCACTTTTACCTCCTTGTTGGGAACGTCGAGGATGTAATAGTTATAGTCCCTGTTGTAGTCCTTGATGGTGATGTAACCGCTCTGGTAGAGCA
>CAVKLF010000083.1:0-8825 GCA_963657075.1 bacterium
GTGAGGAACGTCTACAAGGTGAGGACGGACACCATCTGCAAGACCGACAGCGTGCCGTACCCGGTAGAGAAGGAGCTGACAGGGGAGGAAGCGAGCGACCTGGCCACTGGATATGCCATCAGAAAGATGAAATGGTGGCTATTGCTTATCGTGATGCTTGCCGCCGTTTATGAGGTGTGTAAATGGTGGTGCAGGAAGAAAACGACATAGATGAATGATTTAATATAAGATTGATTACCAATTAGGTTTTGTTTAGGTTTTTAATTATTAGTAAGTTATAAGATTTACAGGAATCTTTAGGTTTTTGGTTTTAGGTAAGATTTGGTTTCATGGATAACAAGAAAAGCCCCACTCGTCCGGGATGGATGGGTGGGGCTGAATTTTTCGCATATATATTGAGGTTGCACAGAACTATAAATATCTTTGTCACTCTGGCATTGGCAAGAACTTGAAATTATATTTCTCGGAGTAGTGCCTCTCTCTCTCCTCGGAAAGCCTTTTTGTTTCGGAATTGTAGAACAGGGTGAAGAGGTCGCCGTATTCACGGTCATAGATATATCCATACCTACGCACAAGACCCTTTCTCATGCAACCTTCCGCATTTGTTATGTTGCGACCGAATTTTACACGAGTCCTTTGTCTCATGCCGCTTTTGACACGAAACTTGTCTGCCATATACACTTGCTTGACCTTTCTTATTCTCTTCTCCTTTACATCACGAGAGTTTAGCCTTGCGAGGGTTTCTGCCTTGATGCGTTCGTATGTGTCTGCCGTATGCCTCACGCCTGCCCTTCTTGCCACATTGTTGATTTGTGACAGGGTTAGCCCGGTCATCTTTGCGATTTCCACAGAAGTGTGGGTTGGATAAAGCTCACGAACTATCCTATATATCTCGTTACGCCTGCATTGCTTCTCTTGTATGTATGAGCTACCAAAGAACTTGTATAAATGCCGACATATAGTAAATCTTGCGCACCCGAACATCCTCGCCATCTTGGTCTGGCTTTCGTATGGGTGTTCCTTGATATATAAGAGTTGCTCTTTCGTTAATTCGGGCATAGGCTTGCTTATTTACCAGTTGAGCCATATCCACCTTCACCTCGGTCGGTGCCGCTCAGTTCATCGACTTCCTCGAACTCTATCTGGCAGGTATGACCGATGCAAATTTGCATGATTCTGTCACCTACCTCATACTTCGGCATATTGGGCATGACATGGTAGAACACGGCGGTAATCTCGCCCGTGTAACCAGCGTCGATAGTTCCCTTACAATTCGATAACACCATTCCTGTTCGCCAAATGGATGAACGTGGATGCCCGCTAATGCTGAGGATTGAGCCTTGTCTTGCGCTCATTCGTCTGTACCTATCGTCAATCTGTAATGCTAAACCTGTTCCGTACTTATAGACGTTAGGCGCAATCTCCTCGCAACTTGTTGCCACTATGTCATAGCAGAAATCGTCATCGTGTTTCTTGAACGGAATAAATGCCTTGTCATTGAGTTTCTTGATCTTTACTTTCATTGTCTTTAATTTAACTATTAATGTTTATATAAATTTATATTTAAAACTATCCTTCATCAATTCTGAAATGTTCTTAATTTTAGAAATTTGGCTCTCTGAAAATTTGGAACTTCCATTTTTGATTACTATCTTTGCATCGTGAATCATTAAGGAGCATATCTCCTCTCGGCGCAATAACCGAAAGAAAAAGTCCATCCAGCCCTTCCGCTTGAAAGACATTTCCCCCAGTCCTGTGCTGGGGTTTTTCTTTGTATGTCGGTTCCCCTTACAAAGACGCTCATGGCAATTAAGCCGTGAGTTGCAGCCAACCGAGAAAGGAGATATGTTCGGATGCTTAATGATTCACAAACAGAAAGCAGCAACATAAAGGAAGTGTTTTGCCGTTATATTCGCAAGGCAGGTAAGATTATCTACCCAAAGAATAGTAACTTCTTTCACTTCTATGTAATGGCGTAATTTTACGCTTGTAACTTTCGGGGAGGTGTTCCAGGAGACACCTCCTTTATCCTTTCTTGAACCTTATGCACACCATGCCGCAGTATGCACCATCTTGGTTTAATCTGCACATTCCTGTACCATCTGGCAATTCATAGTCGAAGTGCTTGCATCCTCCGCAGCAGCAGTCGTCGCTCGTGAGGAGACGGTGGAGATAGCGAAGGGTGTTGACCATCGCTACCTCATTGAGTAGTTTCTGCTCATCGAAGATAGTCGCCACCGTAGCTATATCTCTATTGAGGTCATAAAGCAGTCCTTCCGTGGGCTGGCTTGCGAGGTTGGAGATGCTTGCTTGCATCGTTCCCTCGCAAGTATGGAATAGCACCTTGCCCTTGGCGAAAGCCTTAGCTTGGGCTTGCATGATTTCTTGCTTGTTCATATTGCCATTAATTTATTCATTAACCTTGTCATTTTCTGGTCAGGCATTGATAGTTTCTTCAATGCCTTCTTCATCTTTCGTGGATAACGTGGGTATGTGCGTCTTGCTACTCCACTCACCTTGCATATGATGTCCACCTTGTCGTTATCACCACCCATTAGTTTACCGAGGTCTGCGCTTGAATCTAACTCACCAGAGAAGGAGTAAGACTTGCTAAACTCCTTCTTTAAATTTGATGGCTGTTCCACCTTGACCTTGCCCACATGCAGGATGTCACCATTGGCAAACAAAACAATTCCTTTATTATTCTCCATACTCTTTCTGTGTGTTATTGATTATATACTCGCAGCCAGCGAGGAAGGCTTCTGCCAAAGAGATGGATTTTCTTCCATGGAGTATATCCTCCAGATTGTCCCTATGCCACTTGCAGTTCCATTCCTCCGCTGCTGCTTCTAACTTTTCATTAGTCCACATTGCTATTTCTTCTTATGCTTTTGGCTAACCACTGACATCGCAAGAAGATATGAGTAGCGTTCTCTGTATTCCTTGATGCCCGTGATTAACTTGTTATGGAATGCATCAAACACCTCTTCTATTTCCTTATCACCCTTGCCGACGGTTTTCTTAGCCAAAACGTCAGACAGGATATGGATGGCGAAATCCTCTGCCTCACCAATAGTGGCAGTGTTCTTACTATTCGCCCGGCAAAAAGCCTTGTAGAGCTTGTTCTTCTTCTTGAACTCGTCCTCGTAAGCCTCTGCTTCCTTCTGTTGCTTGCTTAATCTTTCTTCAAGATTATCTAACGCATCTGCTGCTTGTTCAAAAATACTTTTCATATTCTTCCATATTTATTTGTTACATCAATAAATTCTCCGTCCTTGTAGTCGTACCAATAATGCTCATTATGGTCATTGTATGCGTTGCGATTGTAGTGCATGGCAACGATACAGAGGCGGGCATCTTGCTTCCCCTTGGCAAGCTCCTTGGCGTGAATAAGGATGCCGTTGCGGTTGTTGATGAATATCTGCTTGCCTCGTTCCTTGCCACCCTTTGTACGCCAGTAGAAGTTGCCGTGATAGTCGGTACATGGTCTCATTGCTTGCCCTCCTTGATAAGTTGTTTCACCATTAGCGTGTTGTATCGCCCGAACTCCTTCTCTTCGTAGCCTAGCCGCTCGTACCATCGGAAGACCCACGGCTCGGAGTCTCGGCGGTCGTACTCCAGGGCTACGGACTCGCAGCCGAAGGTGATAGCGTATCTCTCCGCCACCTCCATCAGCCGCTTGGCTACACCTTGGCCACGGAAGGGATTGCTTACCCAGAGTGCCCACAGTAGGCAGTCGGCCTTGAATACCTCATGACGCTTCTCATCGTCCTTATGGAAGATGTCGAGCTGCACGCTTGCGTTGTTCGCCTCATCGGTGACGATGATGCGGTCGATGTCGAACCAGTGCTGCTTCTGTATCATATCTTGTATTCTTTAGTTCTTGCCTCAAGTTGCTGGATGACATTCTCAATGGTCTTGCCTTGGTAGTCCTTGGCAATCTGCCTCAGCACCCCTATCTGGGACGTGAGGCGGTTGTAGTCTCCTTGTGTCATAATTCTCTTTGTTTAATAATACCAGTTCCTTCACACATATCGCAATCTGTAGTAGTACACATGGCTCCCAACCCGAAGGTCATTAGCCCAAATATCACTCTGGTTCCTGTGTCTGCCTTCACTATCCCTGTACCCTTACATTCTGGGCAAGTAATCTCTTTCCACTTTTCTTTAGGTTTATCTTCTTGCTGCGGAGTGTAGAATGATAGACTTGCAAGCATCACAAACAAAGCAAATGCTATATATTTCATACGGCATCCTCCTTCACTCCAAATGACGTGCCGTCGGCAAAATCAAACAGAAAATGTGCGTCAAACGCACTATAAGTAACGTTATTAACACGGAAGATACAAGCGTTGTCGCCGCTGATTTTCGTTACTTGCAAGTAAGTTTCTTCGTTTATCTTCTTCACCCACCCAAAAGGTTGATGCTTTAGCATTTCGTCCCAGCACTCCTCAGCGTCCTTGAATGGGCGGTACTTGGGTTCTGGCTTGATGCGGTAGTGATAATCAAACCAGTTGAAGTCGGGTTCCTCGTCATCTGTGTAAGCTGCCCATTGATTGCCAACTTTTAACTCCACTTCCTTTCCCTCAGCATAGGCGAGCATCACCTCTGCTGCTTCTCTTGCTTCTTCTCTTGTCATAATCTATTCTGTTTAAATTGTTATACTTCATTTATGATAAAAGCGATACTCCGATGACGGAATACCGCTTGATGTTTAATTCCCCTTTATTCGGGGGAATTGGCATAAAGAAAGGAGCAATGCAAAGCACCGCTCCCTAAGCTATTTTGAACTACTAAGTCTTACTTATTTATTGGTTCTATTTCTTCTATTTTTATATTGTTTTCCTCAAAGTACTTGTCTCTTGCCATTACAGCAATAATTTTCATATATTCCATTAGAGTCAAACCTTGCACATAGGCATCATTCTTTAGGATATTAACTTCTTCCGGCTGCAAGAACTTCTCTGGGAAGACAACTGCGTATTTGATACAAAATTCATTAATGTCATAAGCGTTCTTGCTTTCGACCTCCTCATCTATAAGTTGTCTTATTCTGCTCCAGTTGTTAGCAAACATTTTGTCCATACCTAATTTGCGAACAACATCCCATCCTCTTTCACTGATTCTAAGAGGGCTATGCTGCTGTGTAAAAGGTACTGTATTGTTCATTTGACGTAATTGGGAGTTCATTTCCTCTATGCTTTTTGTTAAGAATGTCAAAGTTGCGTCAATTCGACTTACCGATGCTGTGTGCTTCTCAATCTTTTCACCATGCGTTTTGCATGGCAAATCATAACTGATTTTCCCCAGCTCTTCCAGCTTAGTGCCGTGCTCCTCGCATTTTACGCCCTTTTTAAACTGTAAGTATGAGAACACAAACCATAAAGCCATAGCAAAAACTGCCAAAGCAACAATGCAAGCAAATATAAAGGTTGCTAAATGCTCACTTACGAAATTATTTATTAAAGTCTCCATACAATTTACATTTAAACCATAATACTTTGCCTGAACAAACCTTGATACCCTAAAAGTCTCATACCTCTTTTGTGCTGCAAAATTAAACTAAAATATTTAAATAGGCAAATTTTCCCATATCATATTAAGAAATGATGCACAAAATTAATACATTCTGCCATCCAGAGCTTGCAAAACAATAATATTTCAAGAACATTATTGTTTTTTCTTGCGGAATTCCATCATGTCAAAGAACGCTTCCCTCTCCCTGCTGTCACCAAGGAGAGGAGGTTAATTATTCTTTCTCAAATATCTTTATCAGCATTGCATTTGCTCCTATTGCATAGGCTCTCATGCAAATGTTCTTGAACTCACCCTTGTCTTTGGCAAATTCATAGGCATCTACGTCTATTTGGAGCATCAGCTCATATAACTCTTCTTTTGTCATATCCTCAAATCATCGTTAATACCCAGTGCCCAGAGAATGTGCTGGAGTTGGTGGACTGCATTGATTTCATGCCAAATCAAGTAGTTGTCAGTATATAAATCTATTATACGAACAATGGTATCGTTATACTTGTAGAACTTTACGGATATATTTCCCTTAACATAGTATGTATCTTTCTTTTTCCACCCATTCTTTTCAAGGATTTCGGCAGTGAGCGGTATTGGTCTAACATCTTTAAGCATTACATAACCTTGTGTGTCATTAATCTCAATGGTGTCATCTTTATCAATAAAAGAAACCTTTACATATTCAGTTTCATTACCAGTTACTAATTGGACTAAATCACCAATTTTGATTTCTGTTGTCTTCATTTGTTTGCCTTTTTAAGTTCTTCAATAAGAGCATCGGCATAAACAATAGCAAGAGTTGCTGCTTCCTTCGCCCCTGGACGGGATATGTTATGCCAGCATTTAAGTGCAGTATATCGTAACATTTCCCTTGCAACCTCATACCTGCGCTGCTCCCAGTCTATCTCTTTCATTCCTCACCTCCTTCCTTTGGCAGGATGTCACGGACGTAACACCATTTTTCGATGAGTAAGTGTCTGGCATAATAAGCCCAGTACGATTCTCCGCATCTTTTAGCTACATTCTTGAACGTTGGGTCATCAATCTGCATTTTCCAATTATAAGGCTGAATGTATTTGCTTTCATGCAAAATGAGTAATCGTTCGGGGCTGGGTTCCTCACTTGCATCATGCCACAGGGATTTGATGAACTCCTGCTGCGCCCACTTAATACCAAGAGTCACCGCATATCTGATGTCATGTTCTTCGAATAACGGAGAGTGGTCTTCTTCGCTGACAAAGTATTGGTGGTAGCCCGAGAATTGCTCCTCATAAATATCCTCTGCTGCTTCCTCTATCTTCTTTTCGTCTATCATAATCAATGTTCGTTTAACCATTTTCTTAATTCATATTGCTGGTCTGAGCCTAACTCGTTAATAAGGTCTTGAACCAACGAATATCTGCAATTATCACCACTAATAGTTTCGAAGGTATCTTTGATGATTTTCTCGTGCTGGTGGTCATCAAGCATATCGACTGCTTGCTTCGTCACATCGTAGTCATCACCATAGTCAAGTCCACGAATGGCTTCGCCAAGGAAATATTTCTTATCGCTCTCGCTCAAATCATCGTATAAATCCATCACGCTAAACGTGCGCTCTACCAAGTAATCTCTACATGATTCCATAATCTTACTTTTTATTTTTGGTTTTCAACTCTTCCAGCTCGTCTTTAAGACGTTCGTGGAAATTGTCCTCGCCATCATCACCACTCAACAACCAGTCGATGCGCTGAGCATAGACCTCGGCTTGCTTGAGGATTCTGATGGCTTTCTTGAACTCTCGGATGGTCTCCTTGGAATACCCTGCTTGGTTGGGGATGGTGTGGTGATGCTTCCTAATATAAGCCTTCTCGTCATCATCAAGCCATCTGTCTTCGATGTATCGCTCCACCTCCCAATCGTCATCAAGTGGGTGCCCGTAGATTTCATCCTCTATCTCCTCGTATATCTCATGGATTCTCCACTGAGCATAGTTAAATGCGCCGCCGCTCATGACTTTGCCTCCTTCCTCTTTAAGTTATTCTTTCTTATTTCCCTTAGATATTCCTCTGATTTCCTTAATCCGAGCTTCTTTGCCTGCTTCGTCACCTCATAGACGGAGCGACCAACCATCTGCGCCACCTCCTTGTTGGAGGTGTTGGGGTATGCGATTGTCAACGCGCGAACCTGCAAGTCGTTCCAGGGCGTACCGCTGTTGTCCATCGGGGCATCATCCTCTAATGTCTCATCGTACTTGTCTCCGAACGAGAGGTTGATGGCGTTCAGCTTCGTTGCCTTGGCGATCGCCCTGTACGCCCTCTCCCAATCAAGAGCCTTCATGCCGATGATGTCGAACCCGAGGCTGAACATGGCGGATGACTGCTTGGTGAACACCTTGTTGTCTATCTCCACCGGGTAGAGGATTTCCATGGCGTTGCGCATACGCTCATGCACGCCACGGATGGGCGATGTGAACCGCTCGGCGAGGTTGAACACGGATATTCCGTTCTCCTTGCGCATGGTCTCGGTGAACCTGTCAACCGTGTCCTGAAGCATCTTGCTCATTATCTCCGCCATGAGGATGTTGGTGTAGATTTGATGTCGCTCTATGCCGTGTCGCAGAAACTGGTTGTCAAGGGAGAAGTAGCATTTCTGTATGTCGGGCCTGATGCCTTCCTCCAAGATGTCGGTGACATCGAGCCACCACTGGTACATACCCACCTCGTTCATATAGTACTTGAACGCCGCTATCAGCTCGTCGGCGCACGCCTTCGCCTCGGTGATGCGTTTCTTGCCGTCGAAGCGAAAGAGCTTCCTGTCCTCCTTGGCGAGGTTGTATGCGTCGGTTATCTGCGTCTGTACGACGGAAGCGAAGCCTCCGACCATCGTGTAGAAGAGCATGAAGAACTTGTTTACCTGTTCCTCGGACGGGCGATAGACAGGATATTGCATTGTCATGCGCCCGGAATTGGTACTGATTGGTATGGCAGCCATGTTATCTCACCTCCTTTCCGTCACCACATACCGCCCTGTAGCTGTCGAGCTGCTGCGTTGCGTGAACCAACTCCTTGTTGTAGTTGTCTCGTTCCGCCCTCGCCTGCCCGATGCAAAAGAAACTGATGATCACCGACGCTGCGATGGTGATGATGATGAAGAGCCAGGGCAGTCGGTGGACCGCCCTGTCGATTGCTCTGCCGATGTTTCTCACTATCACCCACGAGTAGAGCATGACGTAAACGAACGCCTCCTTTGTCGTGGCGTTGGTGACGAAGCTGATTTTGTCTGATTTCTGTGCCATAATTCTGAATGAGTTTTGAT
>CAVKLF010000084.1:0-8807 GCA_963657075.1 bacterium
CTTGTAGTTGGAAAAAATGGGCTTGTCGGGAGTCTTCGCCACAAAGAAGTAGATGACGAAGAAGAGCATCAGCGTCAGTGCAAGGCCCAGCGAGTTCTTATATATAGAATAATCCATTGTATGCTTGTATATGTTGGTTTAATGGATGCAAAGATAACATTTTTATTTGTGTTAGCAAAAGATTCGGGCGATTTTCTGTATTAGCCAGAATATGAAAATAAAGATAAAGGACAGAAAATAATTTGGGCTGCCAGTACATCCTGGCAGCCCTATTACGTTAGTATGTTATGAAAAATTTGAGAGAATTGAAACTTCACAGTTTCAGAGTTGTTTTACTAAACATGATTTTATAGAGAAAGCATAGAAATATCTACTTCAGTATTGTAGGATTTGCCTCGGTACTAACTTTGTCGATGCTAGAGTGTTGCATGGAGTCAGTCGAGATAGAGTCGCTCATGGCTGCGGACAAGCCTTTGTTGCTCTTGTAATATCCCACGCTTTCAACTTCTTCGGAGTCATTCTGGAATGGTACCTGAACTGCATTGCCCAAGGTCAAGAAGATAGCCACTACTGCGGCAGCTTTGAAGAGAGGCTTCAGACGCTCTGTTAAGGAAATCACCTTTGCCTTGTTGGGCTGTTTGGTGTATTCATCTTCTATCATTGCCATCATTTTCTGGTCAAAGTCATCGCCCAGCTCCTCTATCTTCGCCTCGCCCATCTCGTAGGAGAAAAGCGCTTGGTAAGGCTTCAGCTCTGCAGGCAACTCGTCCTGGCTGAAGAAAGTACGAAGTATCTTCTCTTCTTCGAGAGAAGTTTCGCCCTTCCAATAGCGGTCCAATAGTTGGTTGATGTACTTATAATCCATATCTGTCGAATTGTTGAAATCTTTGTTTTACTGTTTGTCGAGCCCTAAAGATGTTTACCTTCACTTGCTCTTCGGTGATGCCCATGATGCTTGCTATTTCCTTATAGGCTTTTCCTTCCATGTCTCGAAGTTGCAAGCAAGTGCGCTGTTTCTCAGGCAACTCATTGATAATTTTCCTCACGATGTCCAGCTTGTCTTTCTGTATCATCCGTTCGGAAGGAGAGGATGTGGAATCGTCTTGTCTCTCTATAGTTTGCTCTTCCAATGAATCATTCCGATTGTCCAACTTCTTGATGCGGTCGAGCGAGAGGTTGCGGGCGATGGTGAGACTATAGGCTTCGATGCTGTCCAACTCTTGCCATTTGTCGCGGGTATTCCAAACTTTTATCATTGTATCCTGCACGATGTCCTCGGCTTCCTCTCGGTTGAGAGTAATGCGAAGAGCCAGTCTGAAGAGTTTGTTCTTCAGTGGCAAAACATCGTTTCGGAAACTGATTTCTTTCATCCCTCTATGCTTAATGACGACTCAGTTGCAGAAAAGTTACAACCATCTATGAATTATTTCTGTTTTTAACAATCTCTAACGTTTTAAGTGAAGAGTGAAGAACTAAGAGTGAAGAATCATAATGGCCTTATGGTTGCTTTTGTAGCATATGAATTCTTCATTCTTCACTTACTTGATTACGGTTCCATGTTTTCCGTCGATGGCGGTGGCGAGGGTGATAATCACCTGTTTTACGCCAGCATCGATGGCTGCGAGTGCATTTTCCAGTTTAGGAATCATGCCGCCTGCCACGGTACCGTCTGCCTTGTATCTCTCAAAATCGGCATGGGTAATTAACGGGATAACGCTGTTGTCATCATCTGGATTGCTCAAGACGCCTTTCTTCTCAAAGCTATAAATCAATGTTACATCGTAAAAAGGTGCCAATGCCTTGGCTGTCTCGCTGGCGATGGTGTCGGCATTGGTATTCAGTATATTGCCTTTGCCGTCGTGGGTCAATGGAGCCATTACTGGGGTAATGCCTTCTTCTATCAGGGTTTTAAGCATTTCGCCGTCTGCACGTTCTACATCGCCAACGTATCCGAAATCTACCCCATCCTTTAATGGACGTTTGTGGCTGTGAATGACATCCATGTCGGCACCAGTCAAACCTAGTGCGTTTACGCCATTTGCCTGAAGCTTAGCCACGAGATTCTTGTTGACCAAGCCTCCGTATACCATGGTCACCACCTCTAGCATGTTGGCATCGGTGATGCGTCTGCCATTCACCATTTTACTCTCGATGCCGAGAGCTGTCGCTACCTTGGTAGCTCGGCGTCCACCGCCATGTACCAAGACTTTCTTGCCAGGGATGGCAGCGAAGTCCTGAAGTAGCTGAGCCAACTTTTCGTTGTCTTCGACGATGGCACCGCCTACTTTTATTACTGTTACCTTTTCCATATAGTTACTATTATTATATATAAGGTGGATGTTGTCATTTATACGTTCAGCAAGTGACGTATCTGCTGGACGGTATCGTTGATTTTGTCGAAATTGTCTATCACTCTAATGTCTAAGATATGTTTAGCCTTCTCGTAGAAAGGCTCTCGTTGCTTCAATTGCTCGCGGATAAATATTTCCACCTCCTCTGGAGTCTTGTTGAGCAGTAGTGGGCGAACACCCTTGCCCATCTTGAGATGGGCGTGTAGTGTCTCAGGGGTAGCCTTGAGATAGATGGTTTCGCCCAGTTGGTTCATGTAGGCCATGTTGTCGAAAAAACAAGGTGTGCCGCCACCACAACTTACTACTACGTTCTCAAACTCGGCCACTTCGTGGAGCATGTTGTGCTCTATCTTTCGAAATCCCTCTTCGCCCACTTCGTCGAAGATTTGTTTCACGGTTTTGCGCATACGACTCTCTATGTACCAATCGAGGTCATAGAACATTACGCCGAGTTCCTTGGCCAAGGCTTTGCCGACAGTGGTCTTGCCAGCTCCCATATATCCGATGATGATGATTGACTTCATTTCTTAGCTTGTATCTGAAATGGGGGCATTGTCTGCCCCCTTCGTAAGTTTACTTTTTGCGTCCTCTTGCCTTAGGCTCTGGGGAGTCTTTGATGATGATCATGCACTCTTCGTAGCTCAAGTCCTCTACATTCTCTTGTTTAGCTTTAGGAATGCGGTAATTCTTGCCATCGTAAGCAATGTATGGACCATAACGACCATTTAGAAGCTCTAGTTTAGAGTCTTCTTCAAAAGTCTTGATATGGCGTTTCTGCTCATTCTGTCGCTTCTCGTTGATGAGTTCGATGGCTCTCTCTAGAGTGATGCTCATGGGGTCTTCCCCTTTAGGGATGGAGACGTACTTGCGGTTGTGCAGCACGTATGGACCGAATCGGCCAGCGCCGATGGTGACGGTAGCTCCCTCAAATTCCCCCACTTCTCTAGGTAACTTGAAAAGTTCTATGGCTTCTTCCAATGTGATGGTCTCGATACTCTTGTCTGTAGGCAACTGGGCGAACTGTGGCTTGGTCTCATCTTCTGCTGTGCCAATCTGCACGACTGGTCCGAAACGGCCAATCTTCACGAATACAGGTCGACCCGTCTGAGGGTCTTTGCCTAGTTCTCGTTCGCCGGCTTTGTGCTCACTGCGTGCATCCATCACTTCCTTGACCTCAGGCTCAAATTTCTGGTCGAAGTTTTTCATCCATTCTATCCACTCTGTCTTTCCCTCAGCGATGTCATCAAACTTCTGTTCCACATTGGCAGTGAAGTTGTAGTCCATGATGTTTGGAAAACTATTCATCAAGAAGTCGTTCACTACGATACCGATGTCGGTAGGCAGAAGCTTGCCCTTTTCAGAACCAGCCAATTCCTTTTTGGTCTTCTGTGTTACCTTGATGCCTTTCAGAGTGTCTACGGTGAACGTTCGCTCCTCTCCATGCTTATCGCCCTTGATGACGTATTCGCGCTGCTGGATGGTACTAATGGTAGGAGCGTAGGTGGAAGGACGTCCGATGCCTAGGTCTTCCAGTTTTTTCACGAGGCTGGCCTCCGTGTATCGAGTAGGGGCCTGTGAGAATCTCTCTGTGGCTACAATCTCGCGGCGCTGCAACTCGTCGCCTTCCTTCATGGCAGGGAGAATGTGTGTGGTGTCTTCACCATTGTCCTCGTCATCGGTAGACTCGCGGTATACCTTGATGAAACCATCGAATACCACTACTTCTCCGTTGGCAACGAATTTCTCCTGACAGCCGTCTATGTTGATGGTAATGGTGGTCTTCTCTATTTGTGCATCCGCCATCTGGGACGCAAGAGTACGCTTCCAGATAAGTTCGTAGAGACGCTTTTCCTGTCCTGTGCCATCTATGGTGGCTTTGTTCATATAGGTAGGGCGGATAGCCTCGTGCGCCTCTTGTGCACCCTTGGAGCTGGTGTGATAGTTGCGCTCATGGCTGTATTCCTTGCCATATACCTTGATAATCTCGTCCTTGCTGGCATTCTTGCAGAGCGTGGAGAGGTTTACGCTGTCGGTACGCATATAAGTAATGTTTCCGCTCTCGTATAGACGCTGGGCTATCATCATGGTCTGGCTTACGGTGAACCCTAGCTTGCGTGCTGCTTCTTGCTGGAGTGTAGAGGTGGTAAAAGGAGGCGCTGGCATGCGCTTCAGAGGTTTCTTGCTTACAGCCTCTACTGTGAATTTTGCATCCTTGCATTTCTCCAGGAATACTTCCACTTCCTCGTGGGTCTTGAAACGCTTGTCCAGTTCTGCCTTGACCTCTGCAGTGTTGCCGTCTTCCTGTGTGAGGGCAAAAACTGCGTTGATGCGATAAAATGGCTCGCTATGGAATTTCTGAACTTCGCGCTCTCGTTCTACGATGAGTCTTACTGCCACACTCTGTACACGGCCAGCAGACAAGGCGGGCTTTACCTTTCTCCACAATACAGGAGATAGTTTGAAACCTACCAAACGGTCGAGCACACGGCGAGCTTGCTGGGCATTCACAAGGTTCATGTCCAGGTGGCGAGGGTGCTCGATAGCATCCAAGATGGCTGGTTTGGTTATTTCGTGGAAGACGATACGGCTAGTCTTCTCCTCATCCAGTCCGAGTACTTCGCAAAGGTGCCAGCTGATGGCTTCTCCCTCGCGGTCCTCATCGGATGCCAACCAAATCTTCTTGGCTTGCTTCGCTGTTGATTTCAGGTCTGCGACGAGCTTTTTCTTCTCCTCTGGAATCTCATAGTGGGGTTCCATGGTCTGCTCGTTTATACTTAGTTCTTTCTTCTTCAGGTCGCGGATGTGACCGTAAGAAGACATCACCTTATAGTCTTTACCTAAAAACTCTTCGATTTTCTTAGCCTTTGCAGGGCTCTCGACGATTACTAAATTTTCTTGCATAAGCTTACAAACGATTTTTTTCGGTTGGCAAAAGTAAATAAACTTTTTGCTTATACATTATTATATAGTGATATTTTTTGTTTTTTTAATGTTTTGGGGGCAAAAATGATGTTTTTTCTGCCAAAAACTTGCTGAGACCCTTGCGAATGGAGCCGAGCCCGAATTCTTTGGGAGCTAGTTTGTCGATAGGTATCCAGTAATAAGCTTCGGCGTCGTCTGATGCCTTTATGTGGGATAAGTCTTTGACCTTGACTAGGTAAAACATGTCGAGAGTGTGAACCATAAAGTCTGAGTAGAGGTAGAGGTTAGGGATGCTGAAAAGATATGTTACTTCTGTTGCGTCCAGTTCGGTCTCTTCCTTTACCTCTCTCTTTACACCTTCCTCGCCAGTTTCGTGCATGTCGACGAAGCCGCCAGGCAGGTCGAGCGTCCCCTTAGCTGGCTCGTTTTTGCGACGAACTACCAGAAGCTCGTCTTTTTCATTAAGGATGAATGCTACGGTAGCACTGCTAGGATTGAGATAATAGGTGAATCCGCAATCCTGGCATTTCTTGCTCTTGACATTATTTTCCTCGAAATGGGATGAACCACACACGGGGCAAAATTTGAATTTGTCTAAAACGTGACTCATACTCTTACCAGTTATCTGTTCGGAATGGGAATAATGGGAGGCCACCGGCATTTGCCAAATTGCCAAGTTGGAAATTGCGGAAACAGTAGCGTAGTGCCACTGGCTTCTTTACCTCCGGGCTAGTTACGATGATACATTCGTTCCATGGGTCGTTGCCTGGTTGCCAGAAGTGCTTGGCAGTAGCTTTGTGAAAAACCTTGTCCTCTCCAGCCACTTCAAATCCTTCGATGCCCTCGAAACGGTTATAGGCGCCAAACTCGTTGTCGAAATGTACTTTTACGGTGTCGCCTACTATTTTCATCTCCTTGAATGTCATGCTCTCGCAGATAAGGCTTTTCATGCCGTAAGTCTTGTTGAGGGCCAAAAGGGCCAGGCGCTCGCCTACGGGTTGCTTTTGGCATGGATGTATCTGCTCTACCTCGTACGGGTAAACGAGATCTTCTGTGCAGACGATGGCGCTATTGGGGATAACCTTGGCTGCGTTAAACTGTTGCTCGCGGAGTTTTGGCCCCCAGTCGCCATTCACATCGCCATTATGATAAGGGGCGATTTGTACGAAGTAGAATGGCAGCTCTCCTTGCTTGAAGTCTCTGCGCCATTGTGCCACAAGGTCGGCGAGACGCTTTGTGTATTGGCCTGCAGGGTCGCCAACATTGGAACAACCTTGGTAAAATAAAATGCCCTTTACCGTATAGTTGAGTATAGGGTGGAAGGTGCCGTTTCCCCAAAGGAGTGGAAAACGATAATCTTGCCCCAGTTTAGGATTCTTGTACATCTTGGCAGAGTCGAGTTCTTCCTGGGTATTTTTCTTCAGATAATCACGGTCTAGCCAACTTTCCACACGGCTTCCTCCTTTGTTGGCCATCACAAGTCCTATAGGAATGTCGAGTGCCTTGTTGACCACTTGTGCGAAAAAATAGCCAGTGGCAGAGGCATCGCCTACATTTTCAGGATTTACTTCCTTCCATTCGCAGTTAGCGTCGTCTAAAGGCTTGCTGCTCATGATGCTAGGTATCTTTACATAGTGTACGCCTTTGTATTGGTTGGCTTCCAGTACTGCCTTGTTGTAACCCTGTACAGGACAGTTGCTGAAACCCTTTACAGGCATTTCCATGTTGCTCTGCCCGGCACAAACCCATACTTCGCCAGCCAAGATGTTGGTGAGGGTGGTCTTCTCGCCATCGTCAAATGTGATGGAGAGTGGGGTGTAGCTAGCCTTCGGGGTTTGTACTTTGATAGCCCATTTCCCATCTTTCCCAGTTTTGGTGGAGTACTTTTGGGCTGACCAAGAGGTGGTTATTGCTACGTTGGCTCCTGGTTTGTCCCATCCCCAGAGGTTGGCTTCGGCGTTTTGTTGGATAATCATGTTGTTGCCCAGAATGTGTGGCAACTTAACTTTAGCACTAGCTCCCATTGCCATGAGAGCCAATGCTAATAAAGCAGTTAATTTCTTGTTCATTTTTAGTGTATTAAGTTGGTTGATTTTATAGGCCTAGTTGGAGTTCATCATGAAGAAAGTTGGGAGGTAAGCGTGGAAGGTTACCCCCCCAACTCCTAGTTATAATAAGTTTTTGATGGCCGTGTCGATGTCCTTGATCTGTGCGTCGCGAGCTTGTAGCGTGTTGTTTCGGTCGATGAGGAAGAAGGTAGGGATGCTCTGCACGTTGTAGAGTGTGAGACTTTGTCCCTGAGGTCCATTCTCATCGCGTACGCTAATCCATGGAATGCCAGCGGTAGAGGTCTTCCAGAAATGCTCGTCAGGGTCTACTGATACTTGATAAATTTCCAAGCCTGCAGCATGGTATTTGTTGTAGAGCTCTCGCAACTGCATGATACGCTTGGTGCTTTCGCTGCTGGCAAAGAGATGGAAGTCTAGGAGTACCACTTTCCCCTTTAGGTCGGAGAGACGGCGAGTAACACCCTTGTTGTCTTGTAGCGCTAGTTCGATGCAGCCATTTACGCTTACCTTGCTCGCATCTATCTGTTGCTGTGCCATTTGGCTTTCGATAATGCGGATATCCTTCATGCCCTCGATGGCGATATTGTGTAGGTTCTTGCCACGCTCTGCGCCAGGGTAATAAGTGTCCCAACTGGTAGCCACGGCAGCAAATACCTTTACGTCTTCCTTGTTGTTGCGAGGGTTGAAGATGAGCGAGTTGGTGTTGCCCAACTGCACCGTCTGGAAGAGGGCGTAGTAAGATGACGCTTTCATCGGCTGTTTGAAGATGTAATTTATCTTCATGTCCTGCTTGTAAGCTTCGAGCATTCGATGGATAATGATGTTCGCAGAGTCTACACCGAGGCTGGGGCTTTTTACGATAGCGTTGATATTGCCCTGGAGGGTCATCTGCTTGAGCGACAGTTCCTTGATGGTGCTGCAGTTCTCCGAACCTTCTACCTCGTACTTGAAGCTCATTTGAGGGTAAGCCGCCTTCACGCTGACGGTTTCGGTGGAGTCGATGGAGAGGTTGATGCTTTGTCCCGCAATGCGTAGGCGGTAGAACTCAGGGGTGATAGAGTCCATGGCGTTTTCCTCGAAGGAGAATGAACCATCCTCGCCCAGTTTGACAGAGTCTATCTTTACGGGACCGTTGAGACTGATGTTTTCCAGGTAGAGCATGGAGTCCTTAGCCTCGGTTATATTACCATTGATGTGAAACTTCTTGTTATTGCAAGAGGTACAAGCCAGTGCAGCTATCATGATTGCTGCCACTGAGTAGAGTCTGGATATCTTCATGAATTTAATTATTTTGCAAAATTAACGTCTGCAAAGGTAGCAATAAAATCGGGAATAATATCACACGAAATAGATAAAATAATTAAAAAAGTGGAAAATGTTGCCCAAATATTCGTTTATTAATAATTAAAGAGGTATCTTTGCAGCGTTTTAGATATTTAGATGTTAGACAAAACAATAAGTTTTT
>CAVKLF010000085.1:0-8574 GCA_963657075.1 bacterium
AGCTTGTCGAACTTAGCCACCATCTCTGCGTCGTAGGCGTTGGTGTTGGAGTCGATAGGCAGCATGCCTGATGCATCGCCGATGCCCAACACCTTCTTGCCAGTGAGCTGCCAGTGAATGTAACCAGCGAGTGTGGTCAAGAAGTCAATTTTGTTTATGTGCTCCTCGCCATTGAGGATAGCTTGGTATACATGAGAGATGCTCCAACGCAATGGGATGTTGAAGTGGAACAACTCGGACAGTTCTGCGGCTGCCTTACCAGTATTTGTGTTGCGCCATGTGCGGAAAGGCACGAGGATGTTCTCATCCTTGCCAAATGCCATATAGCCATGCATCATGGCGGAGATACCGATGGCGGCGAGCTGCTGGATCTCGCAGTTGTACTCTGCCTTTACATTCTTACGAAGGTCGGCATAGCAGTCCTGCAATCCCTTCCAGATGGTGTCGATGCTGTAGGTCCAGAGACCGTCTACCAACTGGTTCTCCCACTCGAAGCTACCCTGTGCGATGGGGTTGTTGTCGGTGTCAATCAAGACAGCCTTGATTCGGGTAGAGCCAAACTCGATACCGAGAATGGCCTTGCCTGATTCTATAATAGTCTTTGCGCTCATTGTTGCTTTTGTTTTTTAGTGAGGAGTAAAGAGTAAAGCACATTGATTCTTCACTCTTCACTCTTCGTTTTTCACTTATGATTACTTCAATGCCTTATTGAGCATGTAGTAAATCTCATTGTTGCGAAGCTGCTGCTTGAAGCTGCGAAGTTCGGTGTTCTTGTCGATATTGACAAACTCGATGCCGAGAATCTCGCAGAAGTCCTCCCAGTAGTCGGCTGTGATGTCATAAGAGAAGGCACTGTGGTGGGTACCACCAGCGAGAATCCATGCGCCAGCTCCTACTTCGAATGAAGGTTGTGGAACCCAGAGAGCTGAAGCTACAGGGAGTTTTGGCATTTCTTGTGGCTCGATGCACTCTACTTCGCTTGCGATGAGGCGGAAGCGGTTGCCCAGGTCTACTACGGTAGCCTTGATACCCTTGCCTGTCTTAGAGGTGAATACTAGACGTGCGGTTTGCGACTTACGGATACCGATACCGAGGAAGTGTACCTCAAGCTTTGGCTTGTCTGTAGCGATGAGCGGACATACCTCTAGCATGTGGCTCTGGAGGCTGGAAGTCTTGTCTTCAGCGAAGTTGAGGGTGTAGTCCTCTAAGAATGAGCAACCCTTTTCTAGTCCCTGGTTCATTACCCAAAGTGTACGATAGAGGCAAGCTGTCTTCCAGTCGCCCTCTGCACCAAAACCATAACCCTCAGCCATCAGGCGCTGTGAAGCCAAGCCTGGAATCTGGTCTAAACCGCAGAAGTTAGGATCATTGACATCTGCATCGCCGAGGTCGTCGAAGTTGGTGGTGAAGGCGATAGCACCCTCGTCCTTCAATACACGGCGGAGAGCGATCTCAGCCTTTGCAGAGCTCTTCACCTTCTCCCAGTATACTTCCTCGCCACTCTCGTCGATCTTGATGGTGTACTCCTTCTTGTACTCCTCTACGAGAGCGTCAGCCTCAGCGTCGGTCACCTTCTTATAGTACTCCATGAGTGAAGATACTGGATAGTAGTCTACGTGGTAGCCCAGACGCTGTTCAAACTCGACACGGTCTCCATCGGTAACTGCTACGTTGTTCATGTTCATACCGAACATCAAGCAGCGTACGTTGTGAGCGTCAGCGACACCGGCTGCAACACGTGCCCATGTTGCAATCTGCTTTTGAGCTTCTTCGCTCTTCCAATATCCTACCACTACCTTTCTAGGTACACGCATACGGGTGCAGATATGACCGAACTCGATGTCGCCGTGTGCAGACTGGTTCAGGTTCATAAAGTCCATGTCGATATCCTTCCATGGCAACTCTGCGTTGTACTGTGTATGGAAATGGAGCAGGGGCTTCTTCAGTGCTTGCAAGCCCTTGATCCACATCTTGGCTGGAGAGAAGGTGTGCATCCATGTGATGATACCTACACACTTATCATCATTGTTAGAAGCCTTCATGATGGCCTCTACCTCTGCCGATGAGTTAGCTGTGCCTTTGTAGACTACCTTGATAGGGATGATGCCGCTGTTGTTGAGCCCGTCTACCATATCCTTAGAGTGTCCGTCTACTATCTTAACTGTTTCGCCTCCGTATAGAAGTTGTGCGCCAGTTACAAACCAAATCTCGTAATTTTCAAATGCTTTAATCATGATTGTTGTTGTTTTATTTAATGTTATTATTTATTTTCCTGGGATACCTAATTTTAATTCTCGATCATCGAATCTGATTCGAATTAGTGCTTTTTCTTCTGTCCGTAGTAAGCGTTAGGGCCGTGCTTGCGGCTGAAGTGCTTCTCCACGAGCAGTGGATTCATAGAGGTGTTTGGATTCACACTGAAAGAGATGAATGCCATCTTTGCTACTTGTTCTGCTACTACTGCATGGTAAACAGCCTCGTCGGCATCCTTGCCCCAAGTGAAAGGACCATGGTTCTTCACCAATACGCCTGGAGTGTGAACGGGGTTGATGTTGTCTTTCTTGAAACGGTCTACGATGACAACTCCTGTATTGTACTCATATTCTGCCATCATGTCCTCTGTCATAGCATCAGTGCAAGGTATGCAGTCATGGAAATAGTCGGCGTGTGTAGTGCCGATGTTAGGTATGTCCAACCCAGCCTGTGCCCATGCGGTAGCATAAGTGGAGTGTGTGTGAACCACACCGCCAAGTTCTGGGAAAGCGCGATAGAGTACTAGGTGTGTAGGGGTATCTGAAGAAGGATTCAAGTCGCCTTCTACCACCTTGCCGGTTTCCAAGTCTACCACTACCATGTCGCTAGCCTTCATGGTGTCGTAGCTTACGCCTGATGGTTTGATTACTACCAGACCTTTCTCACGGTCGATTCCACTTACATTACCCCATGTAAATAGCACGAGGTTATGCTTTACAAGGTCAAGGTTTGCCTTGAATACTTTTTCTTTAAGTTCTTCTAACATAGTTGTCTATATTTTAGTTTGATAGTTGTCTATCTTTGTTATATTGTATTTCCCATGTAGGAAAGTTGAATGTTCTTATTTCAGATTGAAAGATGGATCCTGCTCGTATGCTTTCTTATTGAAGCGATACAGCGCTGCTCCTCTTTTGGATGTTACTTTGTCGATAAGTTCAGTTTTCTCTATAAAGTCGATGTCCTTGATGCGCTTGCGGAAGTTGCGCTTGTCGATTTCTTCGCCCATCACAGCTTCGAATACGTGTTGTAATTGAGTCAGTGTGAAGAGGGTGGGGAGAAGCTTGAAACTTAAGGGCTCATGGTTGATGCGGCGTCTTATCTGCGAGATGGCATCGTTAATCATGATATTGTGGTCGGAATAAAGATGGGGTAAATCCTTTAGGCTTACCCATTCCAGTCCATGCTCCATGCGGAGACGGTCGTCATAGTCGACTACATTGATGAGGGCACAATAGGCTACCGAGATAACTCGCTCTCCCGGGTCACGGTCTACCTTGCCAAAGGCACCTACTTGTCTGATATAGAGGTTTCTCATACCAGTCAGTTCTAGAATAACTCTATTGGCTGCATCTGCGAGATTCTCATTGGTGCTTACGAAACCGCCATAGAGCGACCATTCGCCACGTCCAGGGTCCATCTGGCGTTTGCCAATCAGTACCTGTAGGTCGTTGCCGTCGAATCCGAAGATTATACAATCGACGGATACCAATACCCTAGAGTATTCATTGTAAAATTGCGTCATGGTCTTCTTTTGCTTGTTGTGTTTAACCTTATGAATAATGCGTATTCTGTAGATGTTAGAGAGGGTAGACTCTGAGGGCTGAACGACTGAAGTCTTTCCCAGACCTCAGAGTCTGATATTGGAGATGGTCTCAGGTTTTATCTTGTGGAATATAAATACCTAAGACATTCTTTTTACCAGAAATACCAGTAGAATGCTGCGCATAGACCGATCACTACGAGGGTTCCGATGATATCGAATGCACCCCAACTCTCGCGGATGGACTTCTTAAAGTCTGACGTGAAGGTGATGGCCTCTACCTGTTCCTTGCTAGGAGCAGGGGTAAAGCAGCTTACTACCACCATGAAAATGATGAGGAATACGAGCAACCAGCACTCGAATACGAGCCAGTTGGTCTGCCAGAACCATGCTGTGCAGTCCCAGAAAGCCCCATCCATAGTGGCTTTACCTGTGTCTGTGATGACGTTTGTTACTAGACGAACCATGCCGATAAGGAAACCGGTAATCATAGTGTACTCACCTGCCTTAGGTGTAATCTTCTTAAAGAATATACCCATGGCGAATACAGCAACCATAGCAGGGGCAAGGAGTGACTGAATACCCTGGAGATAGTTGTACAATGTATCCATCTTCATCATGATTGGCAACCAGGCGAAACCTAGGATAACGACTACTACGGTAGCCACACGACCTACGAATACGTAGTGAGCCTCAGACATTCCTTTCTTCAATGGCTTGTAGAAATCCTCAGTGAAGAGGGTTGCGCAGCTATTGAAGAACGCTGCCAAAGATGCTACGAGTGCGCAAATGAAACCGATGGTTACGATACCCTTGATACCGGCTGGCAATACGCTTTTTACCATAATGGCGAAGGCTGCGTCGGTGTTCTCCATAGAGATGGCTCCCTTCTGAGCCAAGGCGGCTGCAATCATACCAGGAATCAAGAACATGAAACATGGCAATACTTTGAAGAAACCGGCTGCGATGGTACCGCGGCGAGCACGCTTCATCACTTCCTCGTTCTTTTCGCCTGGAACCTGGCCCAATACACGCTGTACGATGTGCTGGTCGGTACACCAGTACCAGAAACCGATGATAGTAGCACCGATGAACACTACGAATCCTGGATACTCCTGATACATGGAATCGCCAGCCTCCCAGTGGAACATGTGGGTGGTACCGTAACCATTGTTCAGCTGGCCACAGTAATCCATCATGTCAGTCCAACCTGCAGCAATGCTTCCGCCACCCAGGGCAGAGAGACCGAGGAAGAGTACCAAGAATGAACCGATGACGAGGATAGGGGTCTGGATAGTAGAAAGAGTCATCACACCCTTCATGCCACCGAATACGGTAAAGATAGTGGTGAGGATGATCAGGCCGATGGCACCTACCCAGAAGTTTAACCCCCAGAGATATTCGAAGAAAATACCACCAGTAAGCGCAGTAACACTCACTTTGGTGAGAATGTAAGCCACGAGAGTGATAATCGAGAGCCATGAACCTGTGCGCTGTGTGTAGCGGAACTTGAGGAAGTCTGGCATGGTGATAATCTTGCCCATCTTGTTGATAAGCAACTGATAGAAAGGTACGAACAACCAACCCAAGATGAGTATCATCCATCCTTGCATCTCCCAGTGTGCCATGCCTACGCCACTCTTGGCGCCTGTTCCTGCCAAGCCAACGAGGTGCTCAGATCCGATGTTGGCGGCGAAAATGGCCATACCGATTACATACCAAGGCTCGCCCTTACCGAATAGGTAAGCCGAAGAGTCTTCTCCCTTCTGTGCCTTTCTGTCTTTTACTATCGCATGATATACTGCCCATATCACGCCGATTACTCCAACGACGAGTACGGCCCAGTCTAGCCATACGAATTCTGTTGAATTCCAATTCATTTTCTTTTATTCGTTTAGATTGTTATTATATTGTTTCTACAGTGTTAAGAAACTTAGCCTCTTCTACTGTTAAGAGGCTAAGTGCTAAATGCTTACTTCTTTACGCTAAACTTATATGCAAGGTGTGAGTAGTATTTTTCGCCTGGTTTCAAAGTAGCATCTGTCCAGTTTTTCACTCCTTGTGAGATTTTGGTAGGAGAGTCTGGGAATTTTTGGCTCTCAAAGCATACGCTTACATGCTTAGGGTACTTGATGCCATGCTTGCAAGCGATGCCTGTGCCTTGGAAGTTACCCGTATAAACTTGGATGCCTGGTTCATTGGTGAATACCTCAAGGAGGATGCCGCTCTTGGGTGAGTAAAGGCTGGCGCAAACAGTCTTGTCATCTCCCTTACCATCTTTATATGTGTTAAGTACCCAGTTGTGGTCATAACCTGTGGCGTTTTTGATTTGGTCGAAGCTATAATCTACCTTCTTGCCAATCTCCGTAGGTGTACGGAAGTCCATAGGGGTTCCTTCTACCTCTTTGATTTCGCCTGTAGGGATGTATAGGCTATCTGCAGGGGTAAACTTGTCTGCGTTGATGTACATTACCTGGTCGAATCCTTCCTTGGATGGGTCGCCGTTGAGGTTGAAGTAGCTGTGATTGGTCATGTTTACTACAGTCTCCTTGTCTGTGGTGGCTCCAAATTCGATGTCGAGAGTGTTGTCACCTTTTACGGTATATTTAGCCGTCGCAGTTACATTGCCGGGGAAACCGTTTTCGCCGTCCTTGGCTTTGATGGTGAAGGTGACAGACGAATCGTTCTTTTCGGTGATATCGTACACTTGGTTGAGCCATCCTGTAGCCCCACCGCCGTGTAGACAGTTCCCGTTGTCGTTTGGCTTCAAATTATAGGTGGAGCCTGCAAGTGTGAGCTTGGCGTCTTTGATGCGGTTTGCATAGCGACCTACTGAAGAGCCGTAGTCTGAAGGAGAATTTAGTGTGTCTGCATACTGGCGAATGTTGTCGTAACCGAGTACGACGTCAGTGGGCTTTCCGTCTTTATCGGGCACGGAGATGGATACTACACGACCGCCATAGTTGGTGAGACAAACCTCCATACCATTGGTATTTTTGAGGGTTACTAACTCTGTCTTCTTGCCCAGTATGGTAGAATCGAAATCAGCAGGATTCAGACCGCTCTGCGTAAGACTTGTATTACTACTTGAGGTGCAAGCTGAGAGGGTAGCTATGGCTGCGAAACCAGCTCCCGTCATGAAGTTCTTTACATTGTTCATGTTAGGTTGTTTTTATGTTATTGTTAGATTTTGCGTGTAAAATTACAATTTTATTTTGAATTGGCAAGACTTTCTTGTCTTTTTTTTTGAGCTGAAGTGTCTTTTTAACACTATTTGGGTTTAAGGCGCGTGAAATCGCTACGGAATTGTATGGATAGAGGGGTAAAAACGAAGAAAGCCTACTCTCGATGAGAGTAGGCTCCTATATTGTTTGTTTGGAATAGTTTTTTCTAAAACTTTAAAAATTAAGCGTCAGCTTTCTTGGTCTTCTCAGCGTAAACCTCTGGAGAGAGAACAGAAACTGTACTCTTGTCCTTGCGGCCCTTGTGGAAGTAAACGATACCATCTGCCAAAGCATACAATGTATCATCCTTACCCTGAGCTACATTCTCACCTGGGAAGTGCTTGTTGCCACGCTGGCGAACGATGATGTTGCCTGCGATGATGCTCTGGCCACCCCAGATCTTAACGCCTAATCTTTGTGAAGCTGATTCACGGCCGTTCTTAGAACTACCAACACCTTTCTTATGTGCCATTTCTAATTCCTCCTAATTTTAAGCGATTACAGATTTGATTGAAACTTCAGTGAACTGTGCACGGTGACCGTTCTTCTTGCGATAGTCCTTGCGGCGCTTCATCTTGAAGACGATAACCTTGTCACCCTTTACGAGTGGGTTCACTACTTCTACTACTACTTTTGC
This sequence comes from bacterium, assembly GCA_963657075.1. Lineage (GTDB taxonomy): Bacteria > Bacteroidota > Bacteroidia > Bacteroidales > Bacteroidaceae > Prevotella. The sequence continues at coordinate 7,655 of CAVKLF010000085.1, forward strand.
ACCCTCTACAGCTGGTGCACCGACAGTGATAGTGCCGTTGTTGTCAACGAGCAAAACCTTGTCGAACTCAACAGTCTGACCTGCTTCTACATCCTTGATGTGATGTACGAAGAGCTTCTTGCCCTCCTCTGCCTTAAACTGCTGACCGTTAATTTCTACGATTGCGTACATTTAATAATTTATATAAACGGGTTTTTCCGCGAGGCGTCTAGCTTCGTGCCAGATCTTGACCGAGCCCCTACGAACTAAACTTTTCTGTAATATTTGCCCAATCCATGAGCATTTCGGGGTGCAAAATTACAAAATGTATCTGATATGTGCAAAAAAGAGAGGGAAAGTTGTTGTGTTTTTACGAATGTTTAACAAATAAAAAGAAAAAGCGATGACCTTCACAGGCTACCGCTCCAAATCTTCAATAGGTATTAGTTTTACTTAAGGTAAAAAGATTGTTTTCAGGATAACGTTGGCAAAGGTAAGTGTTTATTTTGATATTGCCAAATATTTTTGTAACTTTTTTTGTGTGTTTTTTTTCGTGTAGGAGCACAAAGCTGTTTTTTAACTTCTGTTTACATAATTGCTGTGCAAGGTAACTATTCTGCGAACAGTTACAAACTTGATGTTGGTATTGTTTCTGTGCTAATAAATTAGAAAAATATTATATAATTGTGAAAATGGTCTTAACATGTTGAGACCACCGTTTCTGAGGTTTTCGTATCTTTGCCGGCGAATTTGGTTTCCACACGGATTCCACTAATCTCACGGAGAATAATAACTAAAAACTTATATCATGACAAAAGTAAGTATTTTCAACAACATGGCGAGCAAGGCACAGGTGACAGGTGACACTTGTGACACATGTTTTCTTAAAATCCCCTCGCGCGCAGGCAGGAAAACAATATTTTTAATTTATAATTTAATAT
>CAVKLF010000086.1:0-8422 GCA_963657075.1 bacterium
CAGACAGTTACAGACTTACAACAGATATGCTGAAGACTGTAAATCTCGGAATGGACACATTCTATACAGGGATGGAGGTCTTTGTTCCTGTTGACAAGAAGTATATGTGGCTGCGCACGGAAGAAGACGGTGAGGATATTCTTAAAGACATTGCCGGGTATTTCCAGGAATACAAGGAGGCATCGCACATTTTCAACTCTGGCGACTACCGCAAAGCCGACAAGTTGTTTGAGTCCACAATACGCAATCACGGGAAATGGTTGCCATGCGAGGAAGCCTATTTCGGAAAGGCAATGTGCGACTACAACCGCAACAAATGGAGTTCCGCCGTTGACGGTTTCGTGAAAGTAATCAGCATTGATGAATGTCCTGAAGATTTGCGTGAGCAGAGCCGCAACCTGAAAGCGGATGCCGAAGAAAGGCGTGAAGCCCGCAAACAGCGTGTTGCAAATGTGCTCAACGGTCTGTTGCAAGCCACAGTTGAAGTGGGTGCTACATATATGGCAGCGAGCCAAGCCAATGCAGGACAAGTTGGCTATTCGCCAATGCCGCAAGGTATGAGTTTAGGCAGTATGAGTAGTGCAGAGTTCACGAATTATGTAAACACGAGTCTTGTTCAACTTGCAAACTATTCCATGTTGCAAGTGGGAATGCAATGGAAGCAAGAGGAAACGCAAGTTAAAAGCAGCTTTGCATCTTCTTATCGCCAAATGCACGGCAAGAACCCGTCAGCAGAGGAAGTGCAAGCCGCATATAACTGCTATATGCAACCCAAGGTGAATGCTTACAGAACCGTTCAACAAGCTAGTAGTGACTTGTATGACAGAGAGTTGGGGATAATCGGAAGTTCTTCCGGTAAAAGAACATCTGGCTATGCTTGCTCCCAATGTCGTGATACTCATGTCTGTCAAACTTGCAATGGTTCTGGTTGGCAACACTCCGACATGGGAGAAATACATGATCATGGTGGTGGTATAGGTCGTATTAAATGTGGAAACTGCAAAGGAAGTGGCAAATGTAGTTTCTGCAAACAACTATGAATGCAGCTTTCAATTTCAATCAATATGACAGATAAAAATTAGATTATGAAAAAGTATAAAAGAATGATAATGTTGTTTGTGGCATTAGCCATTACAACAATAAGTCAGGCATTTATTGCGTGCAACAACGATAATGGAGAAGCAGACAACTCCAATAACGAAAATATGACAATCACGGGAATGGAAAATGGACATGAATATGTTGATTTAGGATTGTCTGTATCATGGGCTACATGTAATATAGGAGCAAGTAATCCTTACGAAAAAGGAAATTATTATCCTTTCTATTATTGTGGAAATCAGCCTGTAAAAAATGCCTCTTATAATATTTGTGGTACTATTTGGGATAGGGCAACACACTTATGGGGCAAAAAATGGCGAATGCCATCATATTTAGAAATACAGGAATTAGCAAATTGTAAATGGACTACATTTGAAAAGAATGGTCACAAATATGCAAAAGTTCAAGGACAAAATGGCAATTACATTATAATACCATTTAATGGACATAGGATGTATGATGAAGCAATGGAGAGTAATGCAGAATTACCTTGTAATGGAGAGCTATATGGTGAAAATGAAAATGTAGAATTGTGGTCTGGTACAAGATTGTATAAAGAAGAATTTTACAAGTACAATCCGCATATAACTTATGACCCATATATCAATTTACAATTTCCTAATGATTGGAATACGAATCTTCGCACCAATTTGGACGCAGGTACTTTTTGCTATGCAATACGTCCAGTTACTCAAACTGGAAGTTCCTCAAATCAAGGTGATAGTAGTGGTGGCTCAACGAGTGGCGGTAGCACAGGTGGCTCTACTTCTTATGAGAAGCCAGACATTGGTTTCAGTGACTTTACTGCCTATCAAACAAAGCTGAAAGTCGTATATAAAATATACAACAAGGATGAGGCAAAGGTTACTTCTGCCAAGGTTTACTATGGAACAAGTTCCAATCCGACAAAATCCGTTACAGCAACGGTTGCAGGCGTTCTTATCACGGCTAATATATCTGGCTTGAAAAAGGGAACGACTTACTATGTTAAATGTGTTGCTACAGGAAAAGGTGGTACTACAACAACTGGTACTACGAAAGTTATAACAAATTATTAAATTAGAAGTTGCGCACGACACGAATCAAGTGTACAAAATTATGAAAACAAAACTTTTAACTTTATTGGTTATCCTCTTTATGGGATTTGTGGCTGTCAGCTGTTCAAGTGATGACAAAGATGATGATGGAGGCAACAACACAGAGGTTGTTGAGAGTATAGTTGGAACATGGAAGTATACCTTTAGTACTGGTTACCAACTCTATACTTTCAAGTCCAATGGCAAAGGTACAATGGTAGAGGTTGACGAGGAAGACGAAGATTATGAAGAGGCATTCAGCTATACCTACAATACCAATAGCAAAACTCTCACTATAAAATGGGAGGATGATGATCCTGAGGATTGGCAAGTAGTGTCTCTAACCAGCAAAAAGTTGGTAGTCCTTGATGAAGATGGAGGACGAGTTACATTAACAAAACAATAAAAGAAATCCATTTCAACCTTGCCAGATGGCAAGGTTGAAAATTAGAACTAACAATAACGACATGAGAACTTTCAAGACAATAAGTAACCTTGCTTCAATTATACTTTTGAGTATAATGGTATTTGCATTCTCTGCTTGCAGCAACGATAGTGATGAAAAAGAGGACACAACAAGTTCACTCCAACAATTTGTTGGGTATTGGCAATATCTTGACGAGGATGAGGAGTATCATTCTATCATAACCATTACGGAAAGCGGAAATTATCAATTCCGTTACCAAGATGGTGAAGATATTGGAACTGATGGCGGTGTAGTATCATTTGACAAGAAGTCAAACACAATGACATTTTCGCCGACATTCAATACTGGAACAGACACTAAAGATTCTGAATATCAATACACCATCCGTGGCATTTCTGATTCTCGCTTACAGGTTGTAGATGAGGATGGCAACAGCTTTACTTACGAGAAAGTATCAGATGGAACCTTTACCCAACATCACGATTGGGGTAAATCATTAGTGGGTGGAACTTGGAAAATCTATGTAAGAAATTCTTCTGGCGAAATTTAGTAAACTCGCAAATATACCTTCTTTGAAGGTGGAACATATTCATATTGGACTGACGAACATTTTGGTTATTACCAAGATGGCACTTATAAGTTTGACAAAAATAGCATTACGTTTGAGGGAGAACAGGCAGATATTGCCTGTCTTGGCTGATTAGTAAGGCAATGCCTTTAAAGACATTCTATCATATTGGCAAGATGAGTTTTCTCATCAGTGTCTCATATATAGTCGTGCGAGTGGTTATTGCTGTGGCATCAGGCATAATATCCTAAGGTGAAGGGTGGTGAAGGGTGGGAGATAACCCTTCACCTCTCAGAATGCCTATATACATTAGGGATTTCGCCAATTGGTGAAGGGTGAAGGGTGAAGGGTGATTGGCGAAACCTTTCCAACCCGCACACTTTTGCAGGTGATTCGTTTATTCCTCTGCCAACTCCTTCATTGCATCGTTCAATGTGTTGAACAGCACGTTGATGTTCTCCTCCTGTCCCTTGCAGGCTTCCTTGAAGAGGGCGACGGGATCTTCCGTGTCGCTCTTGAGGGGAGTCTCGTTGAGCAGGATGTTCACGTTGTTGAGGAGCATGCCGTGGAGGGTGGGCATGTGAGGCTGTGCGCCTTCCTTGTTGCCACTTTTCAGACCGGCGGCGTATGCCTTCACGATGATGCGCACGAGCAGATGGATCGCCATTGGCTCGTCGGCAAGACTGATGAGGATGCCGTGGGTATAGTCATGTACATGTTCTTCAAGGGTGGTGAACTTGCCTTGCAAGAGCCAGGTAAAGTTGCGTTTGTATTCAGCTTCCAAGGCCTTGTAGAGCTGCATCGACCGGCAGGCGATGCGCAGATAGTCGAGCATCGTCGGCTCGAAGGTCGGGTCGGTCTGCCGCATGCTCTTGAAGTTCTTCTCCATGTTTTCCTCGGCCATCTCGGCCGTCTTGTAGTTGAGGCGCACCAGTGAGGAGAGCATGATGTTGAAGAAATGTTCGTTCACCTCTCCGTAGTGTTCCAGCATCATCTGCTTGATTTCCTTCTGGTCGTTCTTCTTCTGGAAGTCGTCGCCGCCGATGGTGGCGTCGATGATGCCTCGGGCGTATGCCTCGAAGAAACCTCTCACGAAGCTGGCCACTGCTTGATAACTATTGATTCTTTTGCTCATGATTCTAATACTAATAGAAGATACCTTTATTATTAAGAAAGCCTAAGTATCATACTTATATGGTATAACTATGATACTTAGGCTCTCTCCTGATGATATTTATTGTTACTAAGTTACTTGTTTATTCAAATGTCTTAAACTCATAGCCCTGTTCCATGAGCCATTCAATGGCCTGGGGTAGGGCGGTCTTCAGCTTATCGATACTCTTCAGCGAGTCGTGGAAGGTGATGATGCTGCCGTTGCGTGCATATCGTTTCACGTTGTTCACCACGTCTTCTGCCGTCAACCACTTAGAGTAGTCGCGTGTTACGAGATCCCACATGATAACCTTGTAGGTGCGGTGTAACCACCAGTACTCGCTTGGCCGCATCCATCCATGGGGTGGACGGAAGAGATGGGCGTGGATGATGTCGTTCGCCTTGTTCGTGTTGAGCACGTAGGCGATGACACGGTGCTTGAAGGCCCCGATGTGGTTGAATGTGTGGTTGCCTATCTGATGACCTTCCGCTACAATCCGATTGTAGAGGTCGTGATGGCGTAGTACATTCTCGCCCACCATGAAGAACGTAGCCTTGATATCGTACTTCCTTAGGGTTTCGAGGATGAAAGGCGTCGATTCGGGAATCGGACCGTCATCAAACGTCAGGTAGACTGAGTGTTCTTTCGGGTCCATTCTCCAAATCGCCTTCGGATAGAGCCATCTAAGCCATTTGGCAGGTTGTTCGATAAACATATTGAATAATGCTTAGAGGTTTATTCTCCTGCTTCTGGCATTCTGCCGCCACGGCCATGATACAAGGTGTAGAGGGCGTTGAGTTTCTTTTCATACTCCTGCTGCAACTTGTTGCTTGCCATGCCTGCCACATCGCACGTGCTCTGCATAATCATCAGCTGGCGGATGCAGTCGTTCTGTGCCTGCAGGAAGCGGTCGTTAGGCAGGGAGAGGTAGTAGTTGAGATACTGGTAAGCATTCTTCCATACGGCCTCTGTATATTCCTTGCCCTTCGCCTTCTGACCAGTCAGCAACCAGCCGCGAGCCATGTCGAGACCACCACTCATGTAGTCGAGGGTGACGTTGTAGGTAGGTATTTCTGTGTCAGCCTTCTTCAGAATGTCGACGGCCTTCTGCTTCTTGCCTTCTGTTATGAGCTGGAGGGCAGTCTGGGCGAGGAGGCGACGGTGGGTGTAGCACATACGCATCGTGGTCTCGTCGATGTAGAGACCCTTCTGCTTGAGGTTGCCAAACTTGAATCGCTTCATGATGTTGTGGTATGCCTTCTCCGTATCAAACTTCTTGGCACCTGGTACATTGGTGGTGAAAGGAGTGATACGGTTGGCAAGACCTTCCTGCACGAAGTTGTCGCCGAGGTTCATATAGTTGTCCTCGCCTACGGTGAGGGCTACATAGAGCGGACGGGTCCAATTGCTCTGTGCGAGCATCTCCAGCATCATCAAGTCGCCCTTGTAGAGAGCGTTCTTGCCCTTCAGAGAGATCACCATCTTGTCAGGGATGCTGTCGGCAGCCATCATCATGCCGCTCTTCTTCACGGCCTCCTTGTCGATGGTGATGTAGAGTGTATCTGTAGGGATGAAGTGCATATCTGAATTCTTGCTACGTACCCAGTATTTCAATACGTTCTTCAGCTCGAATGGATCTGCGCCAAACTGTTTCTTGGCATTCTCTGGGTCTTGCTTGTAGAATTCGAGAACCTGCTGCTTAGCCGAAGGCTCCACTGTGACATACTCGTTGGTACCCGAGCAGAAGTCGAGACGTGGCCATGTGATAGGCACGGAAGGAGAATTGTATGCTGGACGTTTCATCTGGTCGATGTACCAGTCGGTTTGCAGATAACTCAAGTTACAAACACGGGCATCTGTACCTACGCCTTCCACTTCCTGGTTGTACCACAGAGGGAAGGTGTCGTTGTCTCCATTGGTGAAGATGATAGGGTTGCCCTTCTCCTGGAGCGACATCAGGTAATTCTGCCCAAAGTCACGGCAGGTGTAACGGTCGCTGCGGTCGTGGTCGTCCCAAGTCTGCGATGCCATCTGTATCGGCACGAGCAAGGTTATTACTGCTACGATAGCTGATACGGCAACGCCACTGAGCTTCGCCTTCTTCTTCAAGAGGTCGAGGATGGCGAGCACGCCAAGACCACACCAGATAGCGTATGCATAGAACGAACCGGCATAAGCATAGTCGCGCTCACGTGGTTGCATAGGTGTCTGGTTCAAGTAGATGACGATGGCAAGACCTGTCATGAAGAACAGGAAGAATACCACCCAGAACTGCTGGATACCAATTGGGAGAATTTCCTCTTTCTCTATGCCGTTCTTGACAACCTTGCGCTTGCGGGTGTACCAAGCCTGCCAGAAGAGACCGATGAGACCGAGAATGAGGGGCATACAGTAGAATACGTTGTGACCCTTGTTTGCCTTCAAGTCGTCTGGCAATTTGCTCTGGTCGCCGAGCATCGCATCATCGATGAATGAGATGCCTGTAATCCAGTTTCCATGCTCAGGTTCGCCGTTGCCCTGAATGTCGTTCTGGCGGCCGGCAAAGTTCCACATGAAGTAGCGCCAGTACATAAAGTTGCACTGGTAGGAGAGGAAGAAACGGATGTTGTCCACCTGCGATGGCATCTTTACCATGATGTTCTCCCCACAACGGTCGTATGGCACCTGTGTACCGTCTACTCCGCCCAACCAGTCTTCATAAGCCTGTGCGTGTGCAGCATCGTACATACGAGGGAAGAGCATATTCTGTGCATATATGTACTTATTCTTGTGGCTTACTACGAAGTAAGAGTCCTTCTCGTCGGCAGAAGCCTTCTCCTTGCGCTGGTATACGGGTGCACCTTCCTTCATGACAGGCTTGCACATATTGCCGTCTACCTGCAGGGCAACCTGTGAGGTATACGCCTGACCGTAGAACAATGGGCGGTCGCCATACTGGTCGCGGCTCAAGTAGCTACCTAGGGTAAAAATATCCTCTGGAGAGTTCTGGTCCATTGGAGGGTTGGCAGATGAGCGGATTACGATAAGCGCATAGCTGGAGTAACCGATCATCAGCATCAGCATGCAGAGCAAGGCTGTATTCTTTACCCGGGCAGTGATGAGAGGTACTATCTGCATCTTCTTCTTTGTGATGCCGGTAGTCTCGTCTGTTCCTGCGATAACTTCTTTCTTGCGCTTGTAATTGAGCACAAACCAAAGAATAGCCAATACTACTACGCCACAAATCACAGCTGTCCATCCGTATCCATAGAATGGGATGCCGAGCATGCCGAATCCGAGGATGAAGGCGATGTTCTGCTTCTTCTGGTTCTTCTCTGTAGCATTGAATGTCTCGTAGATGCCCCAGATAACAGAGGCTACGAGACAGATGATGTATACGATTTCGCCCGTATTGAATGGGCAGCCGAGCGTGTTGACGAAGAACAACTCAAACCATCCGCCTACGGTGATGATGCCAGGCACTACGCCATATAATACTGCTACCACTACCAGGAAGGAGACGATCAATGCAAGCAAGGATCCTTTCAGGTTGGCCTGTGGCACCTTCTTATAATAATATACCAATACGATGGCGGGGATGCAGAGCAGGTTGAGCAAGTGTACACCGATGCTGAGGCCTGTCATGTAGGCGATGAGTACAAGCCATCGGTCGCTATGAGGTTCGTCGGCGTGGTCTTCCCACTTCAGTATCAGCCAGAATACCACTGCTGTAAAGGCTGATGAGAACGCATACACCTCACCCTCCACGGCTGAGAACCAGAAGGTGTCGCTGAAGGTGTAGATGAGCGCACCTACCATACCCGAAGCTTCGATGGCTATCATCTTGGCGGTGGTCATTTCCTTCCAGTCGCTGATGATGAGCTTGCGGGCCAGGTGGGTGATAGTCCAGAATAGGAACATGATGCAGACGGCACTCAAGAGGGCGCTCATCGTGTTCACCATCTTAGCCACCTGGGTGGTGTCGCTGGCAAAGTGGGTGAAGAAATTGCCCAGAAGCATGAAGAAAGGTGCCCCCGGGGGGTGACCGATTTCCTGCTTATAAGCAGTGGTGATAAACTCAGGACAGTCCCAGAAACTGGCTGTCGGCTCAATCGTGG
>CAVKLF010000087.1:0-8419 GCA_963657075.1 bacterium
AAAATGATTACTGTGGCAAAGGTAATCAATTCTTCTGAAAGTGCAGCATGGTGGATGCATTTTCATTCCCTTTGGCGAAGGCCGTTCATGTACGTTTCATAATTATTCTTTATTCATTATAAATTCTTGATTATCTTCAGCAGTATCCGCCTCAAGGGCTTGAGCCGCATCCATATCCTCCAATGGCGTCTGGCCGTGGGCGATGTAAGGCTTCGCCTCTGTCCATTGGGGGCGATGGCGTCCACTCCCTGCGCCACGACATCCCCCAGAAGGCAATGTTCCTGAAAGCCTAGGTTACCGTCGCCTTCCAGCGTTATCCGGTCTCCGTCTATCTTTACGATGCGGTGTACTACAGGGTAGCCTTCCCTTACGTTCGCCATCACCACATCGCCTACCTGCAGGCTGGGCGGCAGGGGGTGAAACTCCACCTTGTCCTTTCCGCCGATGATAAAAGGGCGCATGCTGAGACCACCTACTGGCAGTATGACGGGGAGTCCTTGGTCGATGAAGCGCTTCACCTCATCGATAACGATATCCGACTGTATTTTCATCCTTCGCCCCCTTCTCGCTTACCAGTCACACGGCTCCAGCACACCTTGGCTGCATCATCGTCTGGAAGGCAACCTAGCAGAAATACCTTACAGCCCTTCAGCACGGCCTCGGTGGTAGCGTGCAGTCCGTCGGCTATCGATTTCTCCCATCGCTTGCCCGACACCGACTCGGTGATGGCTACGTAGCCTTCCAGCACGTTGGCTTGCCGTATCTCGTTGGCAGGTGCCTGATGGAGCATCACGATAGCCCCTACGGGATATTGCTCGTTCTTGTAGCAAGGAGTCTTGCCGCTCCAGGGCGAACCATAGACGATGGGCGTGCCTTCGGGAGAGATTCTCACCACGGGGTTGTCATCGTTGAGCAGATGGGTATGCTCGATATTCTTCAGCCAGAGGCGTGAGTGGGTACTCTTACCCGTGCCGCTTATGCCCAGAAACATGTAGCCCCAGTCTTGCCACACTACGGTAGAGGAATGGAACAGCAGGGTATGGTGTGGGGCGGTGGCGAAAGCGAAGAGCATCATCAGCGTATTGTCGATGGCATTCTGCAGGCGGAAGTGGGTAGTATGGAGCGTGGCGGTGGTATAGTTGGCAGCACTTCGCACGAATGCCCTTCTGTTGCCCCAAATATACACGATGGCTTTCTCGCCGTCGGAGAACCGTCCGCTCACGATGGTCTGTCCGTCCTCGGTCTGTCGGGTGTCCTCTACAAAGTCACCGGGAAGAGGTATTTCTTCTTCAGTATGTTCGATAGTGAGATGGAACAAGGGCTTGTCGCCATCCTGCGCATCCGTCTCCTCACCCTGCGCATCTACCTCAAAAGGCTGATAGGCAGCCATCAGCCGGTCGTTTTCAGCAAGCAGTTTTAAGGATATGGTGACAGCAAAGAGATGGTCTGCCACCCGATATATTTTAGTTGTACTCATAGCTTTTGGTTTTACACTACAAAGGTACAACTTTTTCTTCGAATAACGAACTTTTCGAGAGCCTTTTTTTACTTTTAGCCGAAATCTCCCCATTTTAGGTGAGTAAGCTCAAGAAGCATAACATCGTGACTCGAATTGTGCCGGCAGAAACCTTGGAAAGGAAAAGGGATTTTTAAGAGGCAAAAGGCAGAAGAGCCACGCCCGAAAACAGGCGAAAATAACAGATAACAGTATAACAGTTATTTTTAAAAGGGGTCCCCAACTCCCATTCCCTCTCTTTATATACTTATAACTTATTAATAATTAATTAGTTATATATTATATATAATAGGAAGGCGAAAAATAGGGGTACCTCAAAAAAATAACTGTTATACTGTTATCTGTTATAATGCCATCAAAAAGGCAACGAAAAAATCGTGTAACTCTCTAAAAAGCAGCTAGTTGCAATATTCGTGCCAAACTAGCTCTGCCAGGTCGAAACCTGCCAAGGGCACAGAATTCATGGATTTTTCCCTCTAAAAAGCATCAAAAACGTGCCAAAATGGCCATTTTTGGCCAGCAAAACCCACCAATTCCTGCTCAAAGCACCATCCAAAAAATGGAAGCATTCAGACGAAAATAGGGCAATATGAGAGGAAAAATGAGGAAATTTGACCGAAAAACTGCAAAAAAAATTCCTAGTTGGATAAAAAATTTTCTCCAACTAGGAATATAAAAAGGTTTGCCAAGGGATTATTATCCTCCCCTAGGAATGCTCTCGATGGCTTTTCTGATAATGCCAAAGCTCGAACGAATTGATGAGGTTCTGCCAAAGCACATAGCAGCCTGGACCCACCGTAGACAAAGGATTGAGATAAGCAGATGCCGCCCAAATGGCGAAAGGCGTGTTCTTCTGCCCCAAGGCCTGCCCTGACTCCACCACACTATTGAAGTAGTGGCCGATAAAACGACCGGTGGCAAACTGCACGATGCTCAGCATCAAGCCCAGGATGGCTATTACGCCCACAAACAGCAAGCTAGTGTTGGCGTGCATGATATTACGCATCGTAGTACCTGCCACCACGATCAGCGAACCGCCCCACAGATAAAAGCTCAAGTCCTTGATGCCCACTATCCAACGGTGGAAGCGATGGAAAACATGCTTTACGATGAAAGCCAAGCCCATCGGCACCACCAGTACGATACACACCTGATACAAGATGCCCAAGAAGGCAGAGAAGAAAGTAAGATGCTCACCCTTCTCTATCAATGGGAAACAGAGGGGTATCAGGATGGCCGTCACCACATTCGAGATGAAAGTATAAGTGGTCATCTGCTCCATAGAGCCACCCAGCTTGGCTGTAATCACAGAACTGGCTGCCGCACACGGCCCGATGACACAGGCGAGTATCGCCTCCAGGAGGATGAGCGGTTCTCCCTGGATGTGGAAAACGAGTATCATGCCCACGATGAGCAACACAAACACCACCTGCTGTATCGCCACCCAAAGCTGCCACTTTACAGGGCGCAACTTCTTGAAATCCACCTTGCAAAATACGGTAAACAGGATGAGAAACATAAAGGCTGGCAGGATGGGGTGGCTCAAGGGCACAAACCAGTCGCTCACAGGCTCCAGTGCCGGAATCTCGGCAAAGACAAAGTAGATGATGATGCCAAGGGCAATGGAAACAGGCAATGTCCAATCTTTCAAGAATCTGATGAGCCTCATACTTCCTCCTCCCGAATGATGCGATACAAGATGGCGTGCTCCAATGCCAACGGCTTGTTATGGGCAAAGAAGACGACTCCGTCTACAGGAGCCTTCACTTCCTCCAGCACACTGCTGTCGTAAGGGTCGAGTATCTGCGCCAGCACATCCCCTTCCTTTACCTCCATGCCCGTATTCTTCAGGCGATAGAAGATACCTGCCCGGCGAGCAATCACATTACAAAGGTTTTTCTCGTCGAGAGCCACCGACTCATAGCCAGCGCTCTTGTTCTTGTAGGAAACAATCCCTTCTTTATTCAGGAAGCGCAAGATGGCCTCTACGCTCTGCATACTGGTGCTGTCTTCCACATAGTTGGTTTGCCCCGCGTACAGCGAGAAAGCCTTGCAGCCCCATATCTGCCAGTTGTAGTTCAAGAGCGTGGTATCGTAGGGCAAAGGCTTGCGGATGGTAACGAAAGGCAAGCCAAAGTGGCAGGCCGTCTCCACATCCTCGTACCCCGTCTGCAACATACGTACATGGGGCACGAAATCTCCCGGCATATAAAAGCTTGCCATCTGTATGCCGTACTGGTAGTCCTTGATCTGCGCAAAGAGGGCTGCCGCGATACGCTGGGTAGTCTCTCCCTTATCGTAACCCGGAAACATACGATTGATGTCGGTGCCGTCCATCGCCCAGAAACGCTTGCTCACGTTCATCGAAAAAGGATTGCACGAGGGGATTACCAAGATGCCCTTGCCATCTGCTATCCTGCCCCTGCGCTCCAAATCTTTCAGGGCTGCCACCAGCCGGGCACATATATACTGTTGCTGAATCTCGTCGCCTCTCATCGCTCCCACTACAGCCACCGTCTTTTCGCCACAGCCAAACTGGTAGCCCTCGATGGTAAAGTCATCGCGATAAGGTGACTTCATACTGAATAATATCTCTTTCTTCATTGTCTCTTCCAGAAATAATCTTTCTAAAATACTCCTAACCTTTAAACACCTACTTCAGAATAGATTCTCGCCATGAGCGATCCTTCATACACGATAGGATAGGCCCTGATGGTAAACAGATAGCCATCCACAGGCGATACGACCCTGCTGAGGATTTCTCCCGTAAGAGGTTCCACTATCTGTCCAATCTCCTGCGATTTCTCCACCATGCAGCCACACTTCAGCTCGGTAATGAATATGCCAGAAGTCTCGGCATTCAGGAATTCCACCTTGTTGCCCTTGCATACGATGGAGTCGGCCAGGTGGTCGGTAGGCACATCCTCCTTCCACATGCCCATCTCCTGCATCAGATGGAAGATACCGTCTCTCAAGCGGAAACACATCTTGTGGTTGATACGCTCGCCCACGCCCATCTCTACTACGAGGCATGGGGTGCCCGTAGAGTTGAGCGAATGCGCCAAGGTGGCCTCCAGCACGGTAGCTGCATCATGCACCCAGATGAAATCCACTCCCAGCTTTTGAGCCAGCGGTACCAGTTCTTTCTCGTTGAGCACATTGATGCGCACCTGGGGAGTCTCTCTCAGATAGAGATTGCTGGAATGCACATCGATGACGAGGTCGGCGCCTCTCAAGTCTTCGATGATGGTATAGGCAGCCTGTTCTGCCATCGTTCCGTTCTTATCACCCGGGAAGATGCGGTTCATGTCGAGGTCGAAGTTAGGAATGCCTCGCTGTATGGTATCGATGCCCAGTGGGTTGAGGGCAGGATAGATTTCCACCGTTCCGTCGAGGTTTTCCAGTTGCTCCTTCAGCTGTCGAGCCATCAGGTAGCACACCATCTGTCCCTCCAGCTCGTCGCCATGCGTACCCGTCACGATGCAGATTCGCTTCTTGCCATCTCCATGCTTGATGATGTTCTTCCGAATCATGTACCGCTCGTTGATGGGGAGCTCGGTAGACAATATTGTTTTTATCATTGTATTCTTTAAATTTTATCAAAAAGTTATCACTCTTTTACAGTCGTTAAGCTATCATATTTCTTTCAGCAAGACGCTTACCTCCGTCTCTTGCAAGGCATTGCCCATATAGAGTCCTCTGCTCACCGGGCAATCGGAAGCATCCCTGCCGTGCGCCAGCTTTACGTATCCATATTCTATCTCCACATCGTGGGTAGGGTCGAAGCCGTGCCATACATGGCCGTCGCACACCTCCACCCAGGCATGGGTCTCGCCCTCGCCCTCCATGAATCCGCACACGTATCTGGCTGGAATCCCCTGCAGTCGGCACAGGGCTATCATCAGGTGGGCATAGTCCTGGCACACTCCCTGATGGGTCTTCACGATTTCGGAGACGGGAGTATCGGTAGACGTAACTTGCGGCACATACTCCATCTGCCCATAAACATGGTGGCAGATGCTACGGGCTTGCTCCAAGATTCCCCCTTCCAAGTGCAACCCGTATGTTTCGCTCAGAAACGTGAGCGACGTAGACTCCCGGTAAACCACCAGGGGTATGGCATCCAAAGGTACACTGTAACGCTCCATACTAACAATACCCGTGCTAACTGTCACCATCGACTGATGGGTTTCCAGCTGGATGCCATACACCAAGCGGTTGCCGAAAGCATCCATACCCGACTGCACGTGAAAGGCGGGAGGAAGCAACAAGTGCTCTTCCTCCACGTTCATATAGGCTCCCTGCACCAGTTGCGCCCTCAGCAAGACTGCATGGCGCTCTACTGGCTGGCTGAAGCCCACCACAGTTTGGTAATTATAGATGTATCTCTTCATACACGCACCAATTGGTTGATGTATTTGATTAGTTTGAATTTATAGTCTATGTCATCGAGGTTGAACTCTTTTTCGGTAATGAGTTCATCCAACTGACGGCTGATGTTCTCGTCCAATATTTCCAGCTTGTCCTCGCAGTATCGCTTCAGCGACTCGTAAGCGAGGGCGATGCGACGGTAAGGATAGCCAAACCTGATCAAGATGTCAAGGTTTTCGATATTGCGTCCTATCATCATGATGTTGAGGGCACGGTGGTTCTGTATGCGTTGCTCTGCAGAACCCCAGAAAGCCAGCGACCAGTCGATGATGGGCTGCAAGGTGGCAAGAGCCTTCTCGCCAGCCGCCTCACATCGTTTCATCAAGGCCACGCTCATCTCCAGGTAGCTCAACGTCTCCGACATGATGTCTTCGCGCAGCAGGATGGCATTGTCCATCGCATACTTCTGTGCAGAGATGACCGAACTCGGATTACTCTCGTCGTAGAGCATGCCCAATGTAAACTCATCATTGGTCTTATAGTTGCCCAGCGCATCCAACTTAGCCCAGAAGGCATGATAAGCCTCAGGACTGCCATCTATCATCTCATCGCAGCATTTGTTGAGCTGATGCAAGGTAAGATACACCCTCATCTCATATCTACCCAACCAATACAATCTATTCGCCTTAGCGGCCGATATTATATCACTTTTTACCATAATCTAATCTGTAATTTACTCTTCATTTACAAGAGAATTCTTCCCTCTTCGTTCTTCACTCTTCACTACTCCGTCATCACCCAAGTATCCTTGAATCCGCCTCCCTGCGAGCTATTTACCACAAAAGAGTCTGGATTTCTGGAGAAACGAGTGAGTCCACTCTTCCACACCTTGGTCTCCTTGCCGCTCACCACGAAGGCTCGCAAGTCTGCCTTGCGCTCTATGAGCTTGCCATCCTCCAAGATTTCCAAGTCCTTGAAGTCGATTACCTCCTGCGCAATCCATCTGCGAGGGTACTTGACGATAAGCTGTTTCAACTCTTCCAGCTTCTCGGGCGAGAGTTCCGACCCGAAGACCACGCCGTAGCCTCCAGCCTCGCTCACGTCCTTGATTACCAGGCGGTCGATATGCTCCAACACATAGTCGTAGTCTTCCTTAAAATAAGGCAGATAGGTAGGAGCATTGCGCAAGATGGGCTCCTCGCCGAGGTAGTACTTCACCATCTTCGGCACGAAATAATAAATACCCTTATCGTCTGCCACGCCATTGCCTATGGCGTTGATAAGTGCCACATTGCCAGCCTTGTAAGCCTGCATCACATTCGGAATACCCAAGAGCGACGAAGCCTCAAATATCATAGGGTCCATATACTCATCGCTCACACGGCGATAAATGCAGCCCACACGAATCTTCTCTTGGTACATACCAGCATAATACACCTTGCCATCCTCCACAAAGAGGTCGCCTGGATAAGCCAAGGTAGCACCCGTCTTTTCGGCTAAGTAAGAATGCTCGAAGAAGGCAGAATTGAATCTGCCGGGGGTCAGGATAACGGCAATGCCACGCCCCTCGTTCATATCGTCCATCATGTCGCGCAAGAGGTCGGCATAGTCGCGGTTGTCGGCTACGGCATTGTCGGCGAAGGTAGATGGCGACACCTTGCGGGTTATCTTACGGGCTATCATCGGGTAACTGGCTCCAGAAGGGATGCGCAGGTTGTCTTCCAGCACATACCAGTTGCCGTCCTTGCCCTCCACCAAGTCGATGCCGGCAATATGAGCATACACCTTGCCCGTAGGGCTGATACCCTCACACTGAGGCATGTAGCCCTTGGAAGAATAGACAAATTCCTCGGGCACAATGCCGTCCTTGATGATTTTCTTGTCATGATAGATGTCCCACAAAAACATATTGAGCGCCTTTACACGCTGCTGAAGACCCGTCTCCAGATAATCCCAGTCTTTCTTGGGGATGATTCTTGGCACTGAATCGAATGGAAAGAGCTGTTCTTTGAACGTCCCTTTCTTATAAACACCAAATCGAACCCCAAATCGTTCCATCCACTTGTTTACGGTGTCTCTGCTATCCGTCAATCCTTTTATGTTTACTTTCATACCTAATAGTTTGGAGCGTTAATACCTTATTTTATATAATACAAACTTACATTCAAAATGACCAAGTGTGGCTTTTTTCTGTACAAAGGTAAACAAAAAGAAAGAAATACACAAAAATTACTTACTAAATAACGCTATTAATTGTATCTGTATTTCATTATGTAATTATGACGGTAATTTGTGAGAACTTTTTGTAAGGAAAAGTAGTGACTTGGGTTACTATTTGAAACTTCAGACTGATTTCAAGATATTTCCGTTGAAAAATCACCATTTTTAACGGCTCAGGGAGAGATAGTCCGTGGATGGATAACCTCTCCAGGCCAAAGTTTACTATCTATTGAAGGAAGTTTTTCCGAATAAACCGATTCTGGCTTATGTGATTCTGTCCAATAATTAGACGGCTGTGTCTAATTATTGGAC
>CAVKLF010000088.1:0-8390 GCA_963657075.1 bacterium
CTGAGGATTTGAAGCAGCAGGCTCATAAGCTTGAGGCTATCAAGGCTGAGGCTGTTAAGAAGGGCGAGGCTCTCAATGGCATCGTTCTTACTATCGCAGCTAAGGTAAGTGCTACAGGTCAGCTCTACGGTTCTGTTAACGCAGCTACCGTTGCTGAGGAGCTCGCTAAGAAGGGCATCGAGGTGGATCGCAAGATTATCACTATGAAGGATGCTAAGAAGGTAGGCGAGTATGAGGCTACAGTACACTACCACAAGGAGGTAGAGGTAAAGGTTCCAGTTAATGTTGTAGCTGAGAACGCTCCTGTTGCAGCAGCTCCTGCTGTAGAGGAGGCTCCTGTTGAGGCTCCAGTTGCTGAGGCAACAGAGGAAGAGGCTCCTGCAGCTGAGTAATATGCTCCCCCCTCTAGATAGTTCTTTATGGGCTATCGTGTTTTACTACGATAATTTTCGCACTGTAAAGCAAATTAATATAAAGAATCCCTTTTGCCGTAAGGCATTAGGGATTTTTTTGCTTTTTACATGTCCTTGTATGCAACGAAAAAATGATATAAGGATTTACCTACTTATTTGTTTTCATTATCATTATAGGCCAAACTAAGGGTAATTTAGAATATATAACTATATTTTTCACGATTCTCTCCCAAGTCTCGAAAAATATTTGTACCTTTGCACTCGATTTGGAACAATCCAATCTTCTTATTCATAGAATATTAACAACTAATTAAAAATAAACAGACAAAAATGAAAGCATTTGTTTTCCCTGGTCAGGGTTCACAGTTTGTAGGCATGGGTAAAGACCTCTACGACAACAACGCATTGGCGAAAGAACTTTTCGATAAGGCCGACGAGATTCTTGGCTTTAAGATTACAGATATAATGTTTGCTGGTACCGACGAACAGTTGAAGGAAACTAAGGTTACTCAGCCAGCCGTATTCCTCCACTCTGTTATTTCGGCTCTCTGCCTCGGCGAGGAGTTCAATCCTGCCATGGTGGCTGGTCACTCTCTTGGCGAGTTCTCAGCGTTGGTTGCTGCAGGTGCTATGGCTTTCGAGGATGGTTTGAAACTCGTTGCTGCCCGTGCCAACGCTATGCAGAAGGCTTGCGAGGCTAACCCTGGTACGATGGCTGCCATCATTGGCTTGCCAGACGAGAAGGTGGAGGAAATCTGCGCAGAGGTTAGTTCTGAGGGCAATGTGGTAGTTGCCGCTAACTATAACTGCCCAGGTCAGCTTGTTATCTCAGGCAACACCGATGCCATCAATGCTGCTTGCGAGAAACTCAAGGCTGCAGGTGCTAAGCGCGCCTTGCCTTTGAAGGTAGGTGGTGCTTTCCACTCTCCATTGATGCAGCCTGCTAAGGACGAACTCCAGGCTGCTATCGAGAAAACTACATTCTCGGCTCCTAAGTGCCCAGTTTACCAGAACGTAGATGGTAAGCCTCATACAGATCCTGTAGAGATACAGCAGAACCTCATTGCTCAGCTCACAAGTTCTGTACGCTGGACTTCTTCTGTTCAGTCAATGATAGCAGATGGCGCCGACGACTTTACAGAGTGTGGTCCTGGCAAGGCTTTGCAGGGCATGATTGGTCGCATTGATAAGACTGTGGCTGCTCACGGTATCGCTTAGTCGATTTCAGCATATTCTACAAAAAACATAATTAACGTTTTATCTTCTCGGCAATGGCGTTGTCGCGAAGGTAAAACGTTCATTCTTTTAAAATAAGATATACAACCTTTAAAATTAAGAAATACAACCGCTAAATGAAAGAAAAGGTTTTAATATATCAGGTTCTTCCAAGGCTTTTCGGTAATAAAAACACCACTTGTAAGGAGAATGGTACCATCGAGGAGAACGGTTGCGGAAAACTCAATTACTTTACAGACGCAGTGTTAGCCCATATACGAGAGATGGGCTTTACGCATATATGGTACACCGGAGTAATCCGACATGCCACACAGACAAACTACTCATCCTACGGCATTCCTACACAGCATGCCGAGGTGGTGAAGGGCAAGGCTGGTTCACCATACGCCATCACCGACTACTATGACATCGACCCCGATCTGGCAGAGAATGTGGGTATGCGTATGATGGAGTGGGAGAGCCTTATCAGTCGTACCCACAAAGCAGGTATGAAGGTTATCATGGATTTCGTGCCTAACCATGTAGCCCGTGAGTATCATTCCATTCGCAAACCGGCAGGTGTGCGCGACCTCGGAGAAGACGATGATACGAACATGCACTTCTCTGCCAAGAATAACTTTTACTATACATGGGGTGACCTCGACCTCAATGCCGTTCGTCAGTCCAAGCCAGAGTTTAAGGCTTATTCCAAGGAGGATGCCAGGATATATGAGTCGTACGAGGAGAGTCCTGCCAAGGCTACCGGCAACGATCGCTTCGACAACTGCCCAGGTAGCAACGACTGGTATGAGACCGTAAAACTCAACTATGGCATCGACTACTGTGATGCTGGTGGTAGAAGCTACCATTACGAACCTATCCCTAGCACATGGAGCAAGATGACAGACATCCTCCTCTATTGGGCGAGCAAGGGGGTGGACGGTTTCCGCTGTGATATGGCTGAGATGGTGCCTACGGCATTCTGGTCGTATGCCACCCAGATATTGAAGTCTCGTTATCCTGAGCTAGTTGTTATCGGCGAGGTGTACGACCCCAGCCAGTATCGCAATTATGTGAAGGCAGGTTTCGATTATCTCTATGATAAGGTGGGTATGTACGACTGTTTGCGTGGTGTGATGCGTGGAGAGCGTCCTGCTTCGAGTATCACCCACGAGTGGCAGCAGACCGATGACATCCGCGACCATATGCTTTACTTCCTGGAAAACCACGATGAGCAGCGTATCGCCAGTGATTTCTTCTGCGGTGATGCCTACAAGGCTATCCCTGCTGCGGCCATGAGCCTCTTCTTTCAAAAGAATCCTTTTATGCTTTACAGCGGACAGGAGTTTGGCGAAAAGGGTATGGATAAGGAAGGGTTCAGCGGCAAGGACGGTCGCACCACAATTTTCGACTATTGGAGTCCCGAGACACTCGGACATGCCTACGAGGAACCTGTTTCTCCTAAGATGCAAAACCTGTCGGAGGAGAGCAAGGTATTGGCTATGAGATATCGTCATCTACTTCGCCTTGCCAATGAGGAAAAAGCCCTCCGCGAGGGAGATACCTTCGACCTGATGTACGTGAACTCTGCAAGTGAGCGTTTTGATCCACGTAGCCATTTTGCGTTCCTTCGCAAGAAGGCCAATGAGGCGATGCTCATTGTGCTCAACTTCTCACAGGAATTTCGCGAACTGGGAGTCTGCATACCAGGCCATGCCTTCGACTACATGCAACTGCCAGAGGAGGATGTAGCTGTGAACGAGTTGATTTCTGGTGAGGAGAAAAAGGTATCCCTCAAGAAGGATGGTATCTTCCCAGTATCTATCGAAGCTAATGGAGTAAGAATCTATAAATTCAATGTCAAGATGGAGGATAGTGATTTCATATTGAATGAGCACCATAAGGAGGAATTCCCACCAGCTCATACGGCAGAGCATTTGCTCAACCAGTTGATGGTTCGCATGTTTGGATGCGAGCGTAGTCGCAATGCTCATATCGAGCGCAAGAAGAGCAAGATGACATTCGTCATCGACCACAAGCCTTCTCGTCAGGAAGAAAAGGCGATAGAGGTAGAGATGAATCGCCTGATAGCTGATGACATGCCTGTGACCTACGAGTTTGTTGACCGTGACCACATCCCGGCAGAGGTGAAGCTCGACCGTTTGCCTGTGGATGCCAGCGACACTCTTCGCTTGGTTCGCATCGGCGACTATGATGTCTGTCCATGTATTGGCAAGCACGTTCGTTCTACGGCACAGATCGGCAAGTTCGTGATGCTCGGCACCAATTGGGACGAGCCTTCTCACTCCCTGCGAATCCGCTTTAAGATAGTGCAGTAAGGTGATATTCTGGGACACCTTCCATTTTTTATCATAACGAGGAGTTGGAAGATGCACCGAAAAGAAATATGGGAAAAACACCGCACACCGCACAAATATGCTGTAACTGGCTATTAATTAGGGTGTTATAGTAGTGTGGTGTACCCCCAACACCGCACAACACCGCACAACACCACACATATTTCTACCTCGATTTTAAGTAAAATGGAGACTGTGCGATGTAGTGCGGTGTAGTGCGGTGATACGTTAACACCGCACAAGGGCAAACTGCATGAAACTCAATAGGTTATGGCGTTTTTAGTGTGGTGTGCGGTCTAAATGAGAAAAAACTCTCGTCTTGCTGTATGAGCCGATAGGATGTAGAGTTGGCTGTCTGCCTAAGATGGTCTGTCTGACTCTATTGGATAGTCAGCTATACTCTATTGGATAGTCTGGCTGTCCTAGTCAGACAGTCTGTCTAACATAGTCTCATACAGTTTTATCTATTACCAAGGATTATCCCATTCGTTCGTATAGAAAAAACAAATATGGCTTTCTCCAAGATAGAGTAGGGGACGAAGGCGTGGGTGGAGATGATTACTTTCCTCCTTTCTCCCTATTACACTTTCTGCAAAGCATTTGGCAATTCTCTATGACAGTCCTGCCACCCTCGCGCCAAGGCTTGATATGGTCGCCCTCCATAAACACATAGTCAAACTCCTCGCCGCAACCGAGGCATATATGGTTCTGCTTTTCCCAAACCGCCAACTTAATCTTGTCGGGGAAGGCACGGAGGTCGAGGTAACGCTCGTCGCCAGTAAGCACATACGGGATGATGCCTTGCGGCTTCTGGATTTCATCGTCGCCCAATAAATCGACGATTTGCTTTTCCATCTTCTGGATGTCGAGCACCTTCTCATGATATTTGTCATAGAAACGTGCCCAGTCCAAGCCCTTCATGATTTTACGGAACTTCTTCATGTTGAAGGTGTCCATAGCCCAGCGCAATACACTCTGGAAGTAGGTCCACAGAGGCATGGCATTCAGGTCGTGCTGGTGCTGGCTCATATAGCCAATGGCAGTCTGCGGCTTGCCGTTGCGAGTCTCATGCTCCGCCATCCATTCCAAGGCTTTTTTGAAGAAGTCCTGACGGATAGGTGAGCCGTTCACCAAGTCCTTGCCCAAGCGATAGGCCGCGCAGTTGGTCTTGGAGAAATGTTTCTTGGCGTCACTCACGAATGGACCGGCATAGATGGCATTGCGTATCTCCTGCTCATTCAGAGGCTTGCCGGCGATGTTGATGGTTTTGAACCATGCCAATTTCTCCGACTCCTCGCCCTCGCAAACATACACGGTCAGCTTATAGTCGAGTATCTTCTTGCGAATGTCGACTGGTTGATTGGCAAAGTTCTTGAAATCGACAGCAAAGACATTCGCCACATACTCGCAGAGCGACAGCGTGCGCTGCTGCCCGTCCATCACCTCGTAGGGACATTCGGCATCGTCGCTTCGCTTCACCCAATACATGATGTTGAGCGGATAGTCGTGGAGTACCGTGTTTATCACCGCCCGTTGCTCATCCTCGTTATAGATGAACTCACGCTGATAAGGTGGGCGAATGTCAAGAAGGCCGTCATAGCCTCTCACTCCTTGCTCTTCGTTATTGATGTAACCCTTGGTGATTTCGCCAACAGTCACTTCTATTTGCTTGATTGTCATCATAAGGCTTGGGGGTGTTTGTTGCGGATGAATATTCTACTATATTGACGTTTACCATGAACAACTCCACATCCTCCTCTGTCTTCGGGATGTATTTTATAGCCCATTCTTCCCAATACTTCTTTAGGCGCAGACGCTCGAGTGTTGCCACTTGCTTGCCAAATTATCTCGAATTGATTTGGATTGTATTTATCCAAGAATGTTATTGGAACTCCCATCAATCCCGTATAATCGCAAGGAATATCTTGTGTCCTGCCAACGTTTATTGCTTCATAATTATCATATTTGGGATATTCTTCTTCCGAATAGCGGCACACTAAGTCCAACTCTTCATTACGCTTAGGAATCTCCAAGTTCGTAAACCAATTCACTCCTGACACGCGAATCATATTTTCCTTGTGGTCTCCAGCAGAAGCAATATCGTCATAAGGAGAATAGAAATGAGCTGCCGCACCTTTGAAACCATACCCGAGCCACACCTCATTGTTTCTCAACAAAGGAAACACTTCTTTATAGGTAATGGCATTTTGATGGCCAACGATAACAAACTTCTTCCCATACTCCATCAATTGCCCGATATATTCCCGGAACAAGGAGAAAGGAGGATTGGTCACGACGATGTCTGCCTCCTTGAGAAGCGCAATACATTCCTCAGAACGAAAGTCGCCAGTCTTTAACATTGAGAGTACATTCTTGTCATTCTCCAAAAGATATCGCACATCAGAGAGATCTACAGCCCCATCGCCGTTCTCATCCTTCACTTCCGTAATCTCCACCTTATAGGCCATCTTCTTAGGCTCCTCATCATCGAAACCTTCGAAATGAAAAGCCAGCTCATTGCCCGTCATGGGCGAGCCATTATAACAAGTGCAGATAAGCTTCTTCAACCCGAGCTGGTTGAAGCGGAGGGCAAAGTACTTGAAGAAGTTGCTCTCGTAAGGGTCATCACAGTTGCAGAGCACCACCTTTCCACGGAAGTGCTGCCAATAATGCTGCAACTCACGTTCTATATCCGAAAGCTGGGTATAAAACTCATCTTTCTTCGCCACCTTGGCGGCATTGAGATTCTTGTTTGCCATAACGCTATGATTGTTAGTTATATAACACAATATTTGCATACAACTATCAATCACGCCAAGACGCAAAAAGGGCGTGATGCTCTTATTGCGTTCAGCTATGAGGCAGCCTCGGAATGGAAACCTCAACCCATCAAATAAGAATGCACCACGCCTATAGCGTAGATGCATTGCTAATATATGATGAGTTAAGGCATCCCATACCGAATGCCCTATCACAATTATTCCTTGTTACGTTATTTCCAAAGATTGTGCAAACCGAGCGCAATCAAGCTTGCTTGAATTGCCGAGGTGTAGCCAATCTTATCCAAAAAGTTTCCGAGGCTTTTGGCTGAACGCGAAATAATAGCGAATGCTTTTGTTTACCAACGATGTCTTGGAGAAGGCTTGCGCCCAATCCGACGGCAAAGGTACGAATAATTATCGAGAACAAGGTGCTTTTCATGGAAAAATTACGCTACCCCTCGTTGAAATTCCTGCCAAACTTGCATATTTCAAATAATAATCGTATATTTGCACGCACAAGAGCGTAAGCAAAACAAAAGCAAGAAGACTATGGCACTGAAGTTATATCCCATCGGAATACAGACGTTCGAGCGAATTCGCAAGGAAGACAAGCTCTACATCGACAAGACGGAATACATCTACCGCATGACTCACACCAGCGGCACGTATTTCTTCCTGGGGCGACCACGCCGTTTCGGCAAGTCGCTCCTCGTATCTACCATGCAAAGTTACTTCGAGGGCAAGAAGGACTTGTTCAAGGGACTTGCCATGGAGAAACTGGAGAAGGAGTGGACGGAATACCCCGTGCTCCACTTCAGTATGGCAATGGGCAAGCATATGGAGAAGGAACAGCTGGAAAGATACCTCATCTACATCTTAAAGGAGAACGAAAGACGATTCGGCATCCAAAGCGACCTCATTGACCCCAACCTGCGCTTGGCCGACTTGATTACCACCCTGTATGAGAAGACCGGCAAGCAAGTGGTGGTGCTCATCGACGAATACGATGCACCTCTGCTGGATGTTGCTCATGAAAAAGAGCAACTCGATGTGCTGCGCAACATCATGCGAAATTTCTACAGTCCATTGAAGGATTGCGAGTTTAAGCTTCGCTTTGTCTTCCTCACAGGCATCACCAAGTTCTCTCAACTCAGCATCTTCAGCGAGCTGAACAACATCACCAACCTTTCGATGGATGATGAATACGCAGGCATCTGTGGCATTACCAAGGAAGAGCTTTTGGAGAACATGTCGGAAGACATCGACATGCTTGCCAAGGCATTGGGATATTCCCGAGATGTGACCATCGCCAAGCTCAAGGAGCACTATGACGGTTATCATTTCTCGAAGGTCTCACCAGACGTGTTCAATCCTTACAGCTTGCTCAACTGTTTCGCCAAGCGAGAATTAGGTGCCTATTGGTTTAGTTCCGGCACACCGACATACCTTATTAATATGATGCGCAAGCATGGTGCCGTACCTACCGACATCACCCGCGTGGAGGCAGACGAAAGTGAGTTCGACGCTCCCACAGAGGAGATGACCACCATCATGCCCCTGCTCTACCAGAGTGGCTACATTACCATCAAGGACTACAACAGGGACTACAACTATTACATCCTCGACGTTCCCAACAAGGAGGT
>CAVKLF010000089.1:0-8382 GCA_963657075.1 bacterium
GCATTTCCTTGAAGATCCAGGGACGGCCGAAGGTGGCTCTGCCCACCATCACTGCGTCTACGCCGTAGCGGTCGAAGGCGAGTTTCGCCTCCTCGGGAGTGGTAATGTCGCCGTTGCCGATGATGGGAATGTGGATGCGGGGATTGTTCTTCACCTTGCCGATGAGCGTCCAGTCTGCCTCGCCGGTGTACATCTGGCTGCGGGTGCGGCCATGGATGGTGAGTGCCTGGATGCCGCAGTCTTGTAGTTGCTCGGCCAGGTCGGTGATGATGAGGTTGTCATTGTCCCATCCCAGTCGGGTTTTTACCGTCACGGGCACGTTGACTGCTTTTACTACTTCGCGAGTAATGTCGAGCAAGAGGGGGATATTGCGGAGCATTCCTGCGCCAGCACCTTTTCCCGCCACTTTTTTCACGGGGCAACCGAAGTTGATGTCTATTACGTCGGGCTTGGCTTGCTCCACGATCTTTGCCGCTTCCACCATGTCGGCTGTGGTGCGACCGTATATCTGGATGCCCACGGGGCGTTCCTCGTCGCAGATGGTGAGCTTGCTCACTGTGCTTTTGATGCTGCGCACCAAGGCTTCCGCCGACACAAACTCCGTATAGACCATCGCCGCTCCAAATCGCTTGCAGAGCATCCTGAAACCAATGTCCGTCACGTCTTCCATCGGAGCGAGGAAGAGGGGATGGGGACCAAATTCTATATTTCCTATTTTCATGATTAATTTAAGTGAAGAGTGAAGAACGAAGAGTGAAGAATTCTATAGCTTTTGTAGATGTACCCTCTTGTCCTTTTCTGTAATTTTGCTTCTTGCGGTGCAAAATTACACCTTTTTTTTGAAATAAAAGAAGAAAAAGAACGAAGAGTGTTGAATTTCTCTTCACTCTTCACTCTTCACTCTTCCCTCTTCACTCTTCGTTCTTCACTTCAGCAGATGGTACATTCCACCCGCCAAGGTCTTGATGACACCCTTCATTTCTAGTTGGAAGAGGAGGGCGGTGAGCCGTCCTATCTCTATATTGCTCTGCACGGAGATGAGGTTGATTTGCAGGTCGTTGTTCTTCGACAATACCTTGACGATAGTCTCCTCTTCTTGCGACAGTTCGGGGAAGAGGCTGCGCTCGATGCCCTGCTGCTTGGCTCGCATCAGGGTGGCGTCATCCTGCCAGCCCATGTCCTTTACGAAGTCGGCGGCACTGGTGATGAGTCCTGCTCCGTTAGAACGGATCAGGTTGTTGCAGCCCTCGCTGTAGGTGTCGCCAATCCTTCCTGGGAAGGCGAACACCTCCCTGCCGTAGGCTTGTGAGATTTCGGTGGTAATCAGTCCGCCACCATGTGCCTTGCTCTCCACGAGAATGCAGGCATCCGACATTCCTGCTACGATGCGGTTGCGGCGCACGAAGTTGATTTTGTCGGCATTGGTCTGGGTGAGGAACTCGGTGAGCAGTCCGCCGTGCTCTATCATTTGGATAGCCGTCTCTCGGTGGCGGGAAGGGTAGAGGTCGTCGAGCCCATGAGCCAAGACACCCACCGTCTCGTAACCGTTGGCGAGGGCCTGGCGATGGGCGTTGATGTCTACGCCGTAGGCCAATCCGCTTACGATCAATACATGGGGTGAGAGCTGCCTGAGGTCGGCGATGAATCGGCGGATGAGGTCTTCGCCGTAGGGGGTGCATTGGCGAGTGCCTACGATGTTGATGATGCGCTGCTGGTTTAAGTCGGCATTGCCTTTATAGAAGAGCATCAGCGGTGCGTCGTCGCACTCCTTGAGCCTCTGGGGGTAGCGGTCGTCGTTCATCGGGATAGGCTGGATGCCGTAGCGCAGGTCGTACTCCAGTTCTACCTCGGCACGCTGGCGAGCCTCGTCGCAGTGGGCTAGGGCGTGGATGAGCTTGTCGGAGGCATCGGGCAGGATGTCCTTGATGTTGTTGCGGTTTTCCATGATGAGTGTGGCGGAACCTACTCTTCGGTATAGTTCCAGCATTCCGGCAAGGCTAAAGTAGTTCAGTCTCGTCAGCAATATCGTATTGAGAATTTCTTGTTGGTCCACGGGGGGTGACAATTAATAATTAATAATTAATAATTAACAATTTACAATTTACAATGAGATTGGCATCAGAAGAGCATTTGAATTCTTCACTCTTCACTCTTCACTCTTCACTCTTCACTCTTCACTCTTCCCTCTTCCCTCTTCCCTCTTCTCTCCTCTTGAGGTACTCGTATCCGATGCGGCAGCGGAGGCATTCTTTCTTGTCGCAGTATTCCTTCTTGAGTTGGATGAGGGCTTGCGAGTCGCCTGCGTTCTCCACCTCCAGTCCGCAGAGTTTCCACATACGGACGATGTGGTTGTTCTCGGCCTTCAGTTGCTCCAGGAAGTCGAAGGCACGGTCGCAATATTTTTCCTCTCCTCGGTGCCTGCCGTAGGCGAAGAGAATGGGCACTGCGGTGTTGATGACAAGTAGGTTGAGCGAGAAAGGGGAGAGGTGCTTTTCGTTCTTCACGCTCGTACTGCCGAAGGTGTAGTGCCTCTCCCAATAGGGGGTTACTGAAGTGGCGAGGATAGCCTTTGCGTCCTTTACAGTGGCGGCTTCCAGCAGTTGGCTGAGGCTGGCCCGGCGATGGAAGTAGAGGTTGGCTAGCTGGGAGATGCGGATGTGGGGGAAGTTTTGAGGGCGAAGGCGGAGGAAGCGCCATAACTTGTAGTCCATCGGTTTTATCGAGAACTTATGGGCGAGATAGAGGTACTCGTTCCGCAGACGGGAGAAATAACCATCGTTGAGCGCATCCTTCTGGTAGCGCTCGGGGATGGTGCTCAGCTCCAAGAGGCCTGCTTGCCCCATGAAGATGGCTTCTATCTGGAAAATGTCGTCTCGGTGATGGTCTACGTAGCGTAGGGGCAGATTCAGTGCCCATTGCTCGAAGGCGTCGCCATTGATGCCGAAACCATAGTTGCGGGCCAGGGTTACGAAATAGGCATTCTCCCAGTCGCCGTTGCATTGGCGCACACGACTCTCTATCGCCTCTGTTTTTTGCGACAGGCGTTCGGTTTGCAGGGCGCTCATCCAGCTATGTACAGTGAGCCTGGTGAGGGATGGGATAATCTGGTAGCAAGGGGGATATTGGTCGATGGTGAGCAGTTCTTTATAGTGGCGAAGCACATGGTCGGGGATGCGCAGCTGCATCTGCGTGAGCAGTTCGCCCTTCGAGTTTTGGGCTTCTACGTCGATGGTGCCGCATACGTGCAGGACTACGTTGTCGTATCGCTCGTCCTTGTCGTGGCCGTGCAGATACCAGTCGCTCGCCTTATCATGTATCTCTACGTTGCCCACCCAGAGGGTACCGCCTATCTTGATTTTGGCATTGAAGAAGTCGGGGCCTGCATTGCGGTTGTGCAGTCCTGGGTCGATGACTTCCACCGCTTGGCTTGTCGTGGTGGTGAGTGGCGTGAGTGGGAAGAGTTTGTGTTTCCACACGTAGTGAAGGAGTTGTTCCATATAGCTTACTAGGTTTAGGTCTTGACAGGGGGCTTTCCTGCTCATTCTTCGCTCATCCCTCTTCACTCTTCCCTAAGGAAAGGCGAGAAGGCGCGGTCGTAATCCTCGCTGTTGCCCAGTTTGCCATGGATGAGGCAAACGAGCTCTACGGTGGCTCTCAGGCAGAGTTTCTCATCGCTGGCGCGGAAGATGTCTTGGTGGAAGATGTAGCGTACGCCCTGCTTCTCCAGCCACAGGCGAGAGATGAACTCATCGTCGCACTGCAATGGCACCTTGTACTGCAAGTTCATCCTTGCCACTACAGCATCCACGCCCCTGCGGTGCATCTCGGCAAAGCTAAGACCGCATTTCTGAAGGAAGAGATGGCGGGTATGCTCCATATAGTGCAGGTAGTTGGCATTGTTGACGATGCCCTCGATGTCGCACTCGTAGTCGCGCACCTCCATCTTGGTCTCAAATATGTATTTGCTCATGTCGTTTTGTTTTATTTTATGCTGTTATTGAGGTTATGTTTAGTGCCTAAAGCTCTAAATCACTGCAAAAATAACCAAAATTTTCCATTTATTCTTATAATAACTTGCTTTTTTGAAGGTTTTTTGGAGAAAAATGCGTATTTTTGCCCAAAAATAGAAAACAAAGTATAGTAAACAACAGAAAACAAATAATAAAGATACAATGAAAATTGCTTTGATCGGCTACGGCAAGATGGGACACATGATTGAGGAAATCGCCCTGCAGCGTGGCCACGAAATCGTTTGTAAGATTGATGTGAACAATCCTGAGGACATCGACAGCCCAGAGTTCTGCTCTGCCGATGTCGCTATCGAGTTTACTAACCCTTCTGCTGCCTATGGCAACTATCTGAAGGCTTTCGCCCACAATGTGAAGGTGGTAAGCGGCTCTACTGGCTGGATGAAAGACCATAAGGAGGATGTGGAGAAGCTCTGCGCCGATGGCAAGCAGACCCTTTTCTGGGCTTCCAACTTCAGCATCGGCGTAGCCATCTTCAGCGCAGTAAACCGATACTTGGCTAAGATCATGAACGGTTTTCCACAGTACTCTGTGTGCATGCAGGAAACCCATCATGTGCATAAGCTCGATGCTCCATCGGGCACCGCCATCACCCTGGCCGAGGAAATCATCGACAACATGGACCGCAAGAAGGACTGGAAGCGCGGTGTGACCTACTGGACTGAGGACGGCCATCATGACGAGGGCGACCAGGACATCAAGGACGAAGACTTGGTCATCAACTGTGTGCGCGATGGCGAGGTGCCAGGCATTCATGCCGTGATGTACGACTCTGAGGCCGACATGATTACCATCGAGCACAGTGCACACTCGCGTAAGGGATTCGCTCTGGGAGCAGTCCTTGCCGCTGAGTTTACAGCTAACCACAGTGGATTGCTTACAACATCAGACCTCTTTAAGTTTTAGGAAAAATGATAGACAAAAAGAAACAACAGCTCAATATGAAGGTGCAGTGGGCGAAATTCGCCATTGTGCTGGTGCTCTACCTCGCCTTCTTGATATGGGTGAAGAGCTGGCTCGGGCTCATCGTGGTACCATTCATCTTTGATGTCTACATCACCAAGAAGATACGCTGGCAGTGGTGGAAGGATGAGGAAGGTCCTGTCCGATTCATCATGAGCTGGGTGGACGCCCTGGTGTTTGCATTGGTGGCAGTGTACTTCATCAATCTCTTCTTCTTCCAGAACTATGTGATTCCGTCTTCATCACTGGAAAAGTCGCTCCTTACGGGCGACTACCTCTTTGTGAGCAAGGTGAGCTACGGCCCCCGCATACCTGAGACTCCGCTCACCATGCCTCTTACTCAGCACACCATGCCACTGGTCAACGTGAAGAGCTACGTGGAGTGGCCCCACTGGGACTATCGCCGTGTGAAGGGACTGGGAAACGTGAAACTCAATGACATCGTTGTGTTCAACTATCCTGCGGGCGATACGCTCTGCAATGAGGAACGCTATCAGGCCAACGACTACTATCAGATGTGTTACAGCATCGGCGACCAACTCTTGGAACAGAACGGTCAGCAAAAGGATGTGCGCCAGCTGAGTGCATTGCTGCAGCGTAGATACTTCGATGAGATGTACGCCATCGGTCGCAATTACATCCAGCAGATGCCAGGCGAGTATGGCGACATCATCAGCCGTCCTACCGACCGCCGTGAGAACTACGTGAAGCGTTGCGTAGGTTTGCCTGGGCAGACCTTGCAAATCAAAAACCGCATCGTCTACCTCGATGGCAAGGCCAACAAGGAGCCTGATAATGTGCAGTATACTTACCAGATGAAGCTCAAGGGCGAGTTCCCTATCGACCTCGCCGACCAGCTGGGCATTACCAACGAAGACCTCTTGATGTACAATCAGAGCGGTGTTATCCCTCTTACCAAGGCAGCTTACAATGCGCTGAAGGCGAACAAGAACCTGGTGGAGAGCATCTCTATCAATACGATGAACGAATATGGCAACCTCTATCCGCTGAATGCCTATACGGGTTGGACGGCAGATAACTACGGCCCCATCTGGATTCCAAAGAAGGGTAAGAGCATCTCTCTGAATTTGAAAAATCTGCCTCTCTATGAGCGTTGCATCAAGGTGTACGAGGGCAACGACCTGAAGGTGGATGATGCAGGCAGAATATTTATCAATGGCAAGCAGGCGAAGAGTTACACCTTCAAGCTCGACTACTATTGGATGATGGGCGACAATCGCCATAATTCTGCCGACAGCCGTTACTGGGGTTTTGTACCTGAAGACCACATCGTAGGCAAGCCTATCTTCATCTGGTGGAGCCATAGTCCTGATCATCCGGGATTCTCTGGCATCCGGTGGAACCGCTTGTTCAACTTCGTGGACAACATCAAATAAAGTTGTTCTTTATCAAGAATCAGAGAAAAGCCTTTGATTCTTGATAAAGAAAATAAACCCCAAATCTTCTACCGAAAAGTTTGAAAACTGCAGCAAAATTCATTCTAGCATTGGTGCTGGCACAGCTCCTTGCTTGGGCAGTACGCACTTATGTTTTCACTGTCTTCACGGTGCCTCAGGGAGGTTTGCCTCCGCAGCTGAAAGAGGGCAACCGAGTGATAGTGAATAGGATAAACTGCGAACATTTTGAGCGAGGAGACATTGTAGTCTTTGCAGATTCGGTAGTGGTGCAGCACAAGAACCAGCGCCGCAAACAGCTCTTGGAGACGTACTATGTAGGTAGAATAGAGAAGATGCCTGGCGACACACTGCAGATAGATAGCTTACGTTACATCATTCCTACCATTTGCTGCAAGCGATGCGGATGCAAGGATTGCCGCTACTATCTCGTCAGGACGTCGAGAAAAGGGCAGCAGCTTGTTCATAAACATCAGATGATAGGAAAGGCGTACAAAATCTTTTAAGGGTAAAAGGGTAAAAAAGTAAAAAGGTAAAAAAATAAAAGGGTAAAAAGATGAAAGCACTTCTTGCTTCTACGTATTTCGGACCCGTGCAGTGGTATCAGAAGTTGAACCGCTACGAGGAGTGCCTGATAGAGCGACATGAGAGTTTTATCAAGCAGACTTATCGCAACCGTATGGTCATCCCCACCACCAATGGTCCGCTCTCCCTCACTATCCCCACCAATCACGATACGTCGATGGCGATGAAGGATATCCGCATCTCTGACCATGCCAACTGGCGCCACGTGCATTGGAATGCACTCCTCTCCGCCTATGGCGAAAGCCCTTTCTTCGAGTATTACCAGGACGACATCCGCCCCTTCTATGAGAAGAAATATGAGTTCCTCTTCGACTTTAACATGGAGACAACGCAGAAGATGATAGAACTCCTGGATATTCGTCCGAAAATCACAGTCACCGACGAGTACGTATTGAGTGAAGAACGAAGAGTGAAGAGTGAAGAATTCAATAGCTCGGAGGAGCAACTCAACATTCAACATTCACCACTCAACATTCAACATTCACCACTCAACACTCCCTTCAAGGATTTTCGTGATGCGATTCGCCCGAAGCATCCGCTTCCAGATGCCGAGTTCATCCCAAAGCGGTACTATCAAGTGTACGAGCAGAAATACGGTTTTCAGCCGAATATGAGCATCCTGGACCTCCTCTTCAATGAGGGCAATGAGGCGATATTCTATCTCTAGCAGAGAAGAGTGTCGCCTCATTGTTATCATGAAGGAGTATGCGAAGATTTACGGATTTCTTGCTGCAATTTCTTGCCGTTTCAGGAATTATTCTTATTTTTGCAGACGGAATATGGTTTAATCATTAAAAATGAAGCAAAGACAATGGAAGATATCATCAAACTTAACTCTGTGGAAGACTATTGCGATACATTCGGATTTGAGGCTCAGCATCCGCTGGTGGCGGTAATCGACATGAAGGATGCCACCAAGAGTCCGCAGGATTTCACGCTCAACTATGGCGTGTACGCCCTCTTCCTGAAGGAGAACTTGGGCTGCAACATCGTGCGCTACGGCAGACAGAAGTACGACTACCAGGAAGGTACGGTGACTAGCTTTGCCCCAGGACAGGTGACTCATGTGGTGATGAATCCCGACGTGGTGCCGCAGGCGAAGGGCATCATCTTCCATCCCGACCTCATCAAGGGTACGCCATTGGCCAAGGAGATGCGTCACTACACCTTCTTCTCTTATAGCTCCAACGAGGCGTTGCACTTGAGTGATGAGGAGAAGAAAATCTTCTGCGACTGCCTGAAAAAAATCAAGATGGAGTTAAACGGACCAGTGGATAAATTCTCGAAACGGCTCATCTCTATGAACATCGAGCTTTTGCTCAATTATTGCCTGCGCTTCTACTCTCGCCAGTTTGTGACCCGTGAGGTGCAAAACAAGGATGTGCTCACTC
>CAVKLF010000090.1:0-8323 GCA_963657075.1 bacterium
ATGAAAGAGAAGAATATCATATTGGCAGCACAGGTGATAAGCATGGTATTTACACCATTCTATCTGCCGCTGACAGGACTTATCGCCCTGTTCATCTTCAGCTACATGTCGCTGCTTCCATGGGCATACAAGTTGCCGATACTGGCATTTGTATACCTGTTCACCGTGATAGCTCCCACGCTGCTCATCCATTTGTATCGCAAGATACAAGGTTGGACATCGCATGAGATGGGCAGGAAGGAGCGTCGCCTGGTGCCTTACATCCTCTCCATTCTGTGCTACTTCGGTTGCTTCTTCTGGATGGAGTATCGCAATACACCTAGGGTGATAAGCATCATCCTGGTGGTGGCACTTGCCATACAGATGGCTTGCGCCCTCATCAATGCGTGGTGGAAGATAAGCACCCATACAGCAGGCATCGGTGGCGTGGCAGGGGCTTTGGTGTCCTACTCCATCGCCTTCTCCTTCAATCCGCTGTGGTGGCTCTGCCTCGTGCTGATTCTGGCTGGCTGCGTAGGCACGGCTCGCATGATATTACGCCAACATACGCTCTCGCAAGTGGTAACAGGCTTTCTCGTCGGAGTAGCCTGCTCCATCTTGGTGATCTAGACAGTGGGCGCTGTATTCGGAAAACCATTCTAAAAGATAAAGAATTTACATCTTAAAAAATATAAGAAACAATGAAACCATTAGTAAGCATTATCATGGGCAGCACTAGCGACCTGCCTGTTATGGAAAAAGCATGTAAGTGGTTGGACGACAACCAGATTCCTTTCGAAGTAAATGCCCTCTCGGCTCATCGCACTCCCGATGCAGTAGAGGCTTTTGCCAAAGGAGCCAAGGAGCGTGGCGTAAAGGTTATCATCGCCGCTGCCGGTATGGCTGCCGCCCTTCCTGGTGTTATCGCTGCCTCTACCCCACTGCCTGTTATCGGTGTGCCTATCAAGGGTATGCTCGATGGTCTCGATGCCATGCTTAGCATCATCCAGATGCCTCCTGGCATCCCTGTAGCTACTGTTGGTGTCAACGCTGCACAAAACGCAGCCATCCTTGCTGCCGAGATGATCGCCCTCAGCGACGGGGAAGTGGCCAAGAAGGTGGATGCCTGGAAGGCTGGTCTCGGTGCCAAGATAGAGAAGGCCAACAAGGACTTGGCTGAGGTAAAATACGATTATAAGTGTAACTAAATGATAGATTTATTCAATTATCGCCGACGCCCGTCGTCGGTAGTTCATATCGGTGCACTCGATATGGGAGGCGACAATCCCGTGCGCATCCAGTCGATGACCACTACCAACACGAATGATACCGAGGCTTGCGTACGCCAGGCGGAGGAAATCATCCAGGCTGGCGGCGAATTGGTACGCTTCACCACACAGGGTTCACGCGAGGCTGAGAACATGAGAAACATCAACGCCGGCATCCGTGCCGACGGTTATGACACTCCGCTCGTGGCCGATGTACACTTCAATCCGAACGTGGCCGATGTGGCTGCGCTCTACTGCGAGAAAGTACGTGTCAACCCGGGCAACTACGTAGACCCTGCCCGCAAGTTTATCAAGCAGGAATACACCGACGAGGAATATGCCCAGGAACTGCAGAAGATAGAAGACCGCTTCGTGCCTTTCCTCAACATCTGCAAGGAGCACCATACGGCTATCCGCATCGGCGTAAACCATGGTTCCCTCTCCGACCGCATCCGCAACCGTTATGGCGACACCCCAGAGGGCATCGTAGAGAGTTGTCTGGAGTTTCTGCGCATCTGTAAGAAGGAAAACTTCAATGATGTAGTAATCAGCATCAAGTCGTCGAACACCGTGGTGATGGTTCGCTCCATGCGCCTCTTAGTGAGCGAGATGGAGAAGGAAGGCATGAATTATCCCCTCCACCTGGGTGTAACCGAGGCTGGCGAAGGCGAGGACGGGCGTATCAAGAGTGCCGTAGGCATCGGTGCTTTGCTTGCCGACGGTATCGGCGATACGGTACGTGTGAGTCTGAGCGAGGAGCCTGCTGCCGAGATTCCAGTGGCCCGCCACTTGGTAGACTATATCGGCAAGAAGCAAGGCCAGCTCATGATTCCGGGCGAGGCTTGTCCGGCATTCGACTGGTTGCGCCCTACCCGACGCTCTACCATAGCCGTAGGTAATGTGGGTGGCGACAATGTGCCTGTAGTTATCAGCAACCGCATCCATGGCGAGAGCACTGCTTGCGACAACAAGGATGCCCAGCCCGACTACATATATATCGGTGGCAAGATGCCTAAGCAGTTTGTACCCGGGCAGAGCTACATCGTAGATTACAACATCTACGAGACACTCAACAGCAAGCCCGAAACCACAGGTTGCAAGCTCTACCCTATCTTCCCAGCCATGGCGATGCCGCTCATCGCCAGCATCCAGGCCGACATCAAGTTCCTCACCCTCCAGTTTGGCACCCCTTCGGCAGAATACCTAGCCTGCCTGAAGGCGCATCCCGAGGTGGTAGTCATCTGCGTGAGCAATCATCAGAATCGTCTTGGCGACCAGCGTGCCCTAGTACATGAGATGATGAACGCCGGTGTAAAGAACCCTGTCATCTTTGCCGAGATGTATCAGCACCAGGCAGCAGAAAAGAGCGACTTCCAGCTGGAGGCAGCAGCCGACATGGGAGCCTTGATGATAGACGGACTGACCGACGGCATCTGGCTGATGAACGATGGCGACATCCCTGCCCAGACCATCGACGAGACCGCCTTCGGCATTCTCCAGGCAGCCCGCCTCCGTACCTCGAAGACCGAGTACATCAGCTGTCCGGGTTGTGGCCGTACCCTCTACGACCTTCGCGAGACTATCGCCAAGATACGTGAGGCCACCAAGGGCATGAAGGGCTTGAAGATAGGCATCATGGGCTGTATTGTGAATGGTCCTGGCGAGATGGCGGATGCCGACTACGGCTACGTAGGCGCTGGCCCTAACAAGGTAAGCCTCTATCGCAAGCAGGTCTGCATCGAGAAGAATATCCCGCAAGAAGTGGCGGTGGAGCATCTGCTCGCCCTCATCAAGGCAGACCAAGATTTGTCTCGACCTATAGTATAAAAGAAATGTCGTTGCGGAAGCGAAACTTTCCACAACGACATTTTTTTATGCAAATGCCTCCAGTACAATGATGACAGCCACTGTGAACCCCCAGTCTACCCATCAGCTCCTTGAGGGTGCGAAAGAGAAAGAAATCATTGTATAAAAGTTATCTTTACGTTAAAGCTAGGCGGAAAACTTGGTGTTATTGGAGAAAATATGTATCTTTGTCGGCAATATAGACAAAGACGAAGAATTATGGCTAACGTAAAGTTACTCTTGGTAGAAGACGATGAGAACCTCGCCTACATGGAGAAAAGCTGTTTCGAGGACATCATCGGAGGATATGACGTGAAGACCGCCATCAACGGCAAAGACGGACTGGAGGCATGGCACACCTTTCGGCCCGACGTTATCGTGAGCGACATAGACATGCCCATCATGGACGGCATGGAGATGGTAAAGCGCATCCGTGAGGTAGACGGCGATACCATCATCCTCTTTACTACCGGCCTTACCTCCCCTCGCGACCTGAAAGCCGGCTATGCCGCAGGAGCCAACAACTACGTAAAGAAGCCTTTTATACCAGAGGAACT
Source organism: bacterium (assembly GCA_963657075.1). Classification (GTDB taxonomy): domain Bacteria; phylum Bacteroidota; class Bacteroidia; order Bacteroidales; family Bacteroidaceae; genus Prevotella. Next base: position 3,650 of record CAVKLF010000090.1, read on the forward strand.
GGATGCGCACATCCAGAGCCTGATGCGACTGAAGGAGGGCAAACGAAGCCAAGACAACAGCCAGCTTATCCGCCTGGGCAAATACCTGCTGAATGCCAGCCACGCCACCCTCAAGAGCCAAGAAGACGGCACGGAGAAGATGCTCACCGCCCGAGAGGCAAAAATACTGGAGATGCTAGCCATCAACAAGAACGAGGTGGTACGCCGAGAAGCGGTATTGAGCCAGTTCTGGGGTGTGGAAGACAAGAATTATTTCGCCTCTCGCAGCCTGGATGTCTTCATCAAGAAGATTCGCACGGCTATCGAAGACGAACCGAGGGTAGAACTAAAGACCATCAGAGGCATCGGGTTCAAGCTCATCGTGGAATAAGGAGGTCAGGCTATCTGCCTTTAGGAAAAGCCTGTCTGATAAAAACAAACTAAAGAAAACATTATGTTTAAAGCGATACTATACTACATCCTATATATAGCGGTATTCTTCATCACGGTTCTCCTTGGCGGTTTTCTCTTCGGCATCTATATGGCCATTGGTACCGAAAAGGGGTATCTGGATGCGAATGCATCCACAGCCGGTGAGGCTACTTCTTCACCTTTTGCCATTATTTGTGTCTTATTGGGTACGCTGCTCGTATGGCTTACCTTCCGTCATTATCATTTTTCGGCGTTCTCTCTGGGCAATGTGATTCCCTCTACCAAATGGAAGACCATGGTGCTCACTACCCTTCCGATGCTGGGATTTGCAATGGCTTCCAATGCCCTGTTGGGTCTTTTCCATATCGACTATCTTCCCAAGGAACTGCTGGACATGAGTTATATCAGCACCATATTCTATGGCGTAGTGGGAGCTTTTACTTCTGCATACGTATACTACGGTGCCATCCAGGAAGAACTGATCAAGAACGGCAAAAGACTATGGGTACAATATCTTGTTCTCGGTCTGATGATGTTGCCGGGTAGCATGATGGCTTCCAACAAGACGGGCGATATCAGCTTCCACTTTACACTGATTAGTCTGATTACCGCCTGCTATGGCTGCTGGCTTTATGGTACTACGAGGAGCAGCATCGTTGTTTTCTTCTGCTATCTGATTACCAGTTTCGTACCAGACAATTTAGAGTCTGCCACGCTGAACGTAGCCATACTCGCCATCGGCATCATCATGCTGGTATATGGAACATGGGCACTCCGAAAAGACTTACCTTTATTATTGCAAACAGATGAAAGCCATCAGGACTAAGATACTCAGCACCGTGGCTCTGTTTGCCATGCTCTTTCTGCAATTACTGTGGATATACAATTCTTGCACTACTACTCTGCATCATCTAGGTTATCGAAACTTGATAGACTTACCACAGGCATTGCAGCTGCAGGTATTCGTCGTAGCCTTTAGCCAGAACAAGGTGTTCTTTCTGACCTCTTTTCTGACCACAGCCGTCATCATCCTAAGCCTGATAGACCAAATCAACTATATCAACGAACAGGAGCGCACCCGCCTCCTACGAGAGGATTTTTCGTATGCGATGGTACACGACATGAAGTCGCCCCTCACCTCCATCATCATGGGAACCAGATACTTGCATAGCGGCGTACTGGAGAAGAAGCCAGAAATCAAGGAGAAGTATTTTACCATCGTAGAAGACGAAGCGCAGCATCTCTTAGGACTTATCAATCGTCTGCTAACCATCTCTAAGCTAGAGCATGGCAAACTGAATCTCCGCAAGACAGAGGTAGAACTGACACCGATGATAGACGACATCGCCGACAAATATAAGGCAAAAACGTCTAAGCCTATCACCATCACCACTGCCCTCTCCTGCCCTACAGCCTTTGCCGACGAGGAATATCTGAAGGAAGCCATCAGCAACCTGGTAGACAACGCTACCAAATACTCGAAGGACGAAATCCATATCAAAATTTCCTCTGGCACTAGCGAGAACGATAAATACACCCATATCAAGGTATATGATGAGGGCATCGGCATCCCGAAGAGCGAACTGAAGCATATCTTCAATCGCTACGAACGTGCCACCGAGCACGAGATAGGACCTAAGAAAAATAAGGGCGGCTTTGGCATCGGCCTCAACTATGTACTGCAAGTTATCCACGCCCATGGTGGAAAAGTCGGTGTGAAAAGCAAGCAAGACCAATGGACTGAGTTTACCATCGCCCTGCCCAAAAGCTAGCCTTGCATTTTTACCACGAAGCAACAAGTTTGTGCACTATAAACTTGTGAACTTCACTTTTTTTGCCTAACTTTGCACCCGAATTAGGAAATTGCATTCATGAATACAACAAACATACAAGAATTTGAGGTGATGGCACCAGTGGGATCGCGCGAGTCCCTGGCTGCTGCCATTCAGGCTGGTGCCGACTCCGTATACTTCGGCATCGGCAAGCTGAACATGCGTTCACACTCAGCCAACCATTTTACCATCGACGACCTGCGTGAGATCGCAGCCACCTGCAATGAGCATGGCATCAAGACTTACCTTACCGTCAACACCGTTATCTACGACAACGACATCGCTACGATGAAGGAAATCATCGATGCTGCCAAGGAGGCGGGCATCTCTGCCGTCATCGCCAGCGACGTGGCAGTGATGAGCTATTGCAATGAGGTAGGGGAGGAAGTGCATCTCTCCACGCAACTAAACATCTCTAACACAGAGGCTTTGAAGTTTTACGCTCGCTTCGCAGATGTATCGGTCTTGGCCCGCGAGCTGAACATGAACCAGGTGAAGCACATCCATGAAGAGATAGAGAAGCAGAATATCTGCGGACCGATGGGCAAGCAGATTCGCATCGAGATGTTCTGCCATGGTGCGCTCTGCATGGCTGTATCTGGAAAATGCTATATGAGCCTAGCCAACGCCAATCGTTCTGCCAATCGGGGCGAGTGCGTGCAGATTTGCCGTCGCAGCTATACCGTTACCGACAACGAGACGGGCAACCAACTGGAAATCGACAACAAGTACGTGATGAGTCCGAAAGACTTGAAGACCATCCGCTTTATCGACCGCATGATGGATGCAGGCGTAAGAGTCTTCAAGATAGAGGGTAGGGCACGCGGACCAGAATATGTCTACACCGTAGTAAAATGCTACAAGGAGGCTATCGCCGCCGTACTCGACGGCACCTTTACCGAGGAGAAGAAGGATGCCTGGGACGAAAGACTTGCCACCGTCTTCAACCGTGGTTTCTGGGATGGATACTATCAGGGACAAACGCTGGGAGAGTGGAACAAGCACTATGGGTCTGTGGCTACCGAGAAAAAAGTACTCGTTGGTAAGGTGATGAAGTACTTCTCCAAGCTCGGCGTAGCAGAGGTGGCAGTAGAGGCTACCACCTTCCAGAAGGGCGAGAAACTCCTCATCACGGGCAACACCACGGGCGTGATGTATCTCCATGCCGACGAGATACGCTACGACCTGAAACCTGTGGATACTGCCCAGCAGGGATGGAGAGTGTCTATCCCTGTACCCGGCAAGGTTCGCCCTAACGACAAGCTCTTCAAGCTCGTCACCGTCAATGAAATCAAGGAAATCAAATAACAACGTAGAATGGCCTCTCTCCAAATAGAGTAGGAGAGAGGCTTATCATATAAGACATAAAAACAAATGGCAACAATCAATGAATTGCAGGATGAAGTAGTGGAGGAATTCCAGGACTTCACCGACTGGATGGACAAGTATCAGATGCTCATCGACTTGGGCAACGAACTGGAGCCTCTCGATGAAAAATATAAGAACGAACAGAACCTCATAGACGGCTGCCAGAGCCGTGTATGGTTGCAGTGCGACTATGCAGATGGCAAGCTCGTATTCACAGCCGACAGCGATGCCCTTATCGTAAAAGGCATCATCGCCCTCTTGATTCGTATCTTGAGCGGTCATACACCTAGCGAAATCATGGATGCCGACCTCTATTTCGTGGAGAAGATTGGTCTGAAAGACCACCTGAGTCCTACTCGCAGTAATGGTCTTCTGGCGATGATCAAGCAGATTCGCATGTACGCCTTGGCTTACAAAACCAAGGAAGCAGAGGCTTAGAACCATCTTATAATAAGGTTAGAACGCAATGCGTAAGTTAAGAACGATAGAGATGAACCGCCTCACCTTGGAGGAGTTTAAGGATGCGGAGAAGCTGCCGCTGATAGTAGTACTCGACGATGTGCGGTCATTATACAATGTAGGAAGCGTATTTCGCTCTTGCGATGCCTTCCGTGTGGAGGCAGTGTACCTCTGTGGCATTACCGCCACACCTCCCAATGTAGAAATCCACAAGACCGCCCTTGGAGGCGAGGACAGCGTAGACTGGGAATACTTCAAAACTACCGAGGAGGCTGTGGAAAAGCTGAAGCAGAAGGGCTATTTCGTGTACAGCATCGAGCAGGTAGAAGGTTCCACCAAGCTCCAGGACTTGCCTCAAGCTCACCATAAAATATTCGGAAAGGAAGTAGGAGAGGGGCAAGAGCATTCTTCCCTCTTCCCTCCTCACTCTTCACACCCCCAAGGCTACGCCGTCATTTTCGGCAATGAGGTAAAAGGCGTAAAGCAGAATATCGTAGACATGAGCGACGGTTGTCTGGAAATCCCTCAGTTCGGCACCAAGCATTCGCTCAATGTGAGCGTTACTGCCGGCATTGTAGTCTGGGAGTTCGCCAAACTGCTGAAA
>CAVKLF010000091.1:0-8139 GCA_963657075.1 bacterium
ACCGACCGCTACTTCACCAACATCGCCTGGGCACCCGACGGCAAGACCATCTATATGTTCGAGCTGAACCGCGACCAGAACGACTGCCGCCTCGTGAGCTACAATGCCGAGACAGGCGACAAGAAGGAAGAGCTGTACAAGGAGACCGACGACAAGTATGTGGAGCCGTTGCACCCCATCCAGTTCCTGCCATGGGACAGCAACAAGTTTATCATGCAGAGCCGCAAGGACGGATACAACCATCTATATATGTGTGAGCTGAAGAACGGTTCTTCACTCAACATCCGCCAACTGACCAGCGGCAACTGGGAGGTGATGGACGTCATTGGCTTCTATCCCAAGCACAAGCAGATTGTCATCGCCAGCAACGAGTGCTCCCCCATCCAGCGCAACATCTTCCTGGTCGATACCGAGACCGGCAAGCGCACGCTGATGGATGCCAACGGCGAGGGATGGCACAACGCCACACTCAGCGAGAGCGGCAAGTACATCTTCGACAACTACTCCACCCCCACCGTGCCCCGCAAGATCGACATCGTGAACATGGAGATAGGCGACCGCATGCACTATTTCACAGCAGAGAATCCTTGGAAGGGCTACAATGTGCCAGAATATTCTTGTGGCACCCTCAAGGCTGCCGACGGCGAGACAGACCTCTACTGGCGCATGGTGAAGCCCGTAGGCTTCGACCCCAACAAGAAGTACCCCACCATCATCTATGTATATGGCGGTCCGCACGCCCACAACGTAGACGCACGCTGGAACTACTGTAGCCGTGGTTGGGAGACCTACATGGCAGAGAAGGGCTACCTGCTCTTCATCCTCGACAACCGAGGCAGCGAGAACCGTGGCAAGGCTTTCGAACAGGCCACGTTCCGCCAGCTGGGACAGATAGAGATGCAAGACCAGATGAAGGGCGTGGAATACCTGAAGAGCCTTCCCTATGTGGATAGCGACAAGATAGGTGTACACGGATGGAGCTTCGGCGGATTCATGACCATCTCGCTGATGACCAACTATCCCGACGTATTCAAGGTAGGTGTGGCTGGTGGCCCTGTCATCGACTGGCACTGGTATGAGGTAATGTATGGCGAGCGATATATGGACACCCCACAGACCAACCCCGAGGGTTACAAGAAGACATCGCTGCTCTACACGGCGAAGAACTTGAAGGGCAAGCTCCAGATCATCCAGGGCCTCAACGACGTGACCGTGGTGCCTCAGCACTGCCTCACCTTCCTCAAGGCATGTATCGCAGCAGGCACCCAACCCGACTTCTTCGTATATCCCGGAGAGCCGCACAATATGAGAGGCCATCAGAGTACCCATCTGCATGAGCGCATCAGCAACTATTTCTTCGACTATCTGAAGTAATTATTTTCAGGAGTTAAAGATGTTAAGGAGTTAAAGATGTTAAGGAGTTAAGGAGTTAAGACAATAGTTTAAACTCCGAATATAGGAGAATACAGACAACAATAGCCATTGTCTTAACTCCTTTAACTCCTTAACTCCTTTAACTCCATAACTCCATAATTCTATAAACATCAACAATAACTTACAGCAAATGAAAATTTTATTGTTAGGAAGCGGCGGCCGCGAGCACGCCTTGGCATGGAAAATCGCCCAGAGCGACAAGTGTGAGAAACTCTTCATCGCCCCCGGCAATGCCGGCACACAAAACGTGGGCGAGAACGTAGCTATCAAGGCTGACGACTTCGAGGCCCTCAAGAGCTTCACCGTAGAGAACAATGTAGACATGGTGGTAGTAGGCCCAGAAGACCCATTGGTAAAAGGTGTGTTCGACGACTTTAAGAACGACCCTCGCACCCAGAACGTACCTGTTATCGGACCATCGAAGGCTGGAGCCGTACTGGAAGGCAGCAAGGACTTCGCCAAGCAATTCATGAAGCGCCACAATATCCCAACTGCACAATACGAAACCTTCGACGGCGAACACCTGGAGGAAGGCTTGAAATTCCTGGAGACCCTGAAGGCTCCTTACGTACTGAAGGCTGACGGTCTGTGCGCCGGCAAGGGCGTACTCATCCTCCCTACCCTCGAAGAGGCTAAGAAGGAGTTGAAGGAGATGCTCGGCGGTATGTTTGGCAACGCCTCCTCTCGTGTGGTCATCGAAGAATTCCTCAGCGGCATCGAGTGTTCGGTATTCGTACTCACCGACGGCAAAAACTACAAGATTCTGCCCGAGGCAAAAGACTACAAGCGCATCGGCGAGCACGATACGGGTCTGAACACGGGTGGCATGGGTAGCGTTACCCCAGTTCCTTTCGCTACCAAGGAGTGGATGAAGAAGGTGGAAGACCGCATCATCCGTCCTACCGTAGATGGTTTGGCTGAAGAGAACATCGACTACAAGGGCTTTATATTCTTCGGACTCATCAATGTGGAGGGCGAGCCAATGGTAATCGAGTACAACTGCCGTATGGGCGACCCTGAGACCGAGAGCGTGATGCTCCGACTGAAGAGCGACCTCGTAGACCTCTTCGAGGGTGTAGCTGCCGGCGACTTGGACAAGCGCAGCATCGAATTCGACGAGCGTGCCGCTGTCTGCGTAATGCTCGTAAGCGGTGGTTATCCCGAGGCTTACAAGAAGGGCTATCCCATCGAGGGCATCGACCAGGTAGAAGGCTCCGTTGTGTTCCACTCAGGCACAGCCTTGAAGAACGGACAGGTAGTAACCAACGGTGGTAGAGTCATCGCAGTGAGCAGCTACGGCAAGGACAAGGAAGAGGCACTAAAGAAAAGCTTTGCCGAGGCACAGAAGATCCACTTCACCGACAAGTACTTCCGCTCCGATATCGGACAAGACCTGTAAAGACTAATGTATAATTAATAATTAATAATGTATAATTAGGCTCCGACATGCGACATTATACATTATTAATTGTACATTATTAATTCGCTTGGATGTTAAGAAAGAAAAGATTTCAAAACAAAGTGGCGGATAGCCGCTACTCTCTCCCTACTACTGCAACCCTCGCCGCCCTGGTCTGGGTTGCAGTAGGTTTATTGGTATCCAATATTTGGGCACAATTCGCCTTCACCGTCATATCGACATTCCTCATGGTGGAGCTCAACAACCGCAACTCCTTGATGCGTACCTACAGCCGCATGGTGTCTTGCAGTTTTCTGGCGCTCGTTACCATGGCAAGTTTGCCCCACCCCTCATTCAAGGCAAGCATCGTAACCATGTGCTTCATCGCCTTTTACCTCATCATCTGGAACAGTTACCAAGACCATCGGTCGCCAGGGTGGACTTTCTATGCCTTTTTCTGTATTGGCTTGGCGTCTATGGTGTTCGTTCAAGTCATCTACTTCATGCCTATCCTTTGGATTTTGATGATATTCTTCACCAATTCCTTTAGTTTCCGAAATTTCTTCGCCTCCCTGTTAGGCATCATCATACCCTACTGGTTCTCTACGGGCTACTATCTCTATCAGAACAATCTCGATGGGCTAATCCAGCACTTTGTGAGCCTCGCAGACTACCAAGAACTCTTCGACTATTCGCAGGTTACCGATCACCAGTTGGTAAATATCACATTTATCACCATGCTGGGCATCATCGGCAGCATCCACTTTCTGCACACCAGCTATGCAGACAAGATACGCACTCGCATGATATACGAGTCACTCATCATGATGACATTCATAGCCTTGGCATTCACCATCCTTCAACCTCAGCACATACGCGAGCTGGGGGGCATCATCATCGTGAGCGTATCGCCGCTCATCGCCCACTTTATCACCTTTACCAAAGGCAAACTCACAAACATCTCGTTCATAGTGATACTGGTATTCATTGTATTCATCTTACTATTTAATATTTTCGTGCCAGAGATAGCATTGCTCGATGCGATACAAAATAAATAAATGACACAACGGTGTTTGCAAAAACAGGTTTTGTATATACAAGAAAAAGACAAATGATAGACTGGATAATTGGTTTTCTAATAAACTGGGGCTACTGGGGCATGCTGGCTGCAGCCTTTCTGGCTGGCAGCTTTTTCCCCTTCAGCAGTGAGGCAGTAATGGCAGGCTTGCAGGCAGCAGGGCTGGAGCCTCTACCCCTCGTCATCTACGGCAGCATCGGCAATGTACTAGGCTCGATGTTCAACTACGGCGTAGGCAGGCTGGGAAAGATGGAGTGGATAGAGAAATACTTGCACGTAAAGCAGGAGAGCCTCGACAAAGCAGAGCGATTTATGGCTGGCAGGGGAGCCTGGATGGGCTTCTTCGCCTTCCTCCCTTTACTGGGCAGCGCCATCACCATCATGCTCGGACTCACCCGCGCCAACCTCCCCATCTCCATCGTCAGCATCACCATTGGGAAAGTGCTGAGATATGTATTGCTTGTCTACGGACTAAGTTTCATTTTTTGAGTGAAGAACGAAGAGTGAAGAGTGAAGAACGAAGAGTGAAGAGTGAAGAACGAAGAGTGAAGAGTGAAGAGTGAAGAGTGAAGAATCAAAATGTATTAATGGATAAATTTATGAGACAATTCTTTTACCTTATTATATTATGCGTGGTTATTGCAGGATGCAAGGGAACGCAGAAGAAGGCTGCCACCGGAGGCGAAAACAGCAAGCCGATGGTGACCGTTACTATCCCACCCTACCAATATTTCGTGGAAATGATAGCCGGCAACAAGGTAGACGTGAACGTCATGGTGCCCAATGGCAACAACCCCGAGACCTATGAACCTTACGCCCAGCAGATGATGGAGCTCTCCAAGAGCGCCCTCTACCTGAAGGTGGGCAATATCGGCTTCGAGCAGACATGGATGAAGAAGCTCCAGGACAACGCTCCCAAGATGAAGGTCATCGACACATCCACAGGCGTCACCCCAGCCAAGACACCCGGCGGCAACATCGACCCCCACGTATGGATGAGCTGCAAGAACGCACGCATCATCTCCTACAATATCCTCACGGCACTCATCAACCTGGCCCCAGAGCATATATCTCTGTTCAAGAAGAACTACCAGGCACTGCTCCTCCGCATCGACCGCCGTGACAGCCTCATCACGGCGAACGCCACCAAGAATCCAGTGTTCGAGCATAAGTTCGTAATCTACCACCCCATCCTCACCTACTTCGCCCGCGACTACCATCTGGAGCAGCTCGCCATCGAGGAAGAAGGAAGGGAACCGAGCGCCGCCCAGATCAAGGCCCTCATCGAGAGAGCCAAGAAGGAAGGCATCAAGTACTGCCTCATCCAGAGCGAGTTCGCCAACCGCAACACCACCACCTTCATCAAGGAGAGCCACACCAAGCCCTTCGAGATCAACCCGCTGCAACGCGACTGGGACAAGGCCATGGGCGAGGTGACGAGAGTGCTGCAAGGCAAGGAACTAGTGGTGATAGGGGAATAGCGTAGGCTAAGAAAAACAAGCATATCAACGCATTAAAATCAAATAATAAGTGAATTCACTCTAAAAATGCTGGAAATATTTGGCAATTAACAACGCAACAACATCAAGCATGACTCCAATCATAGAAATAGAACATCTCTCGGCTGGCTACGAGAACAAGCAGGTGCTTCACGACGTAAACCTCACCGTCTACCAAGACGACTACTTAGGTATCATCGGACCCAACGGAGGCGGCAAGACCACCCTCATGCGCCTTATATTGGGATTGAAAGAACCTTCGAACGGTAGTATAAGGTATTTCAAACAAGGCAAGGAGGTGAAGGGAATCACCATGGGTTACCTGCCGCAATACAACTCGCTCGACCGACAGTTTCCCATCTCCGTATACGAGGTGGTGCTGGCTGGACTCAGCAAGTCAAAGGGCCTCTTCTCCCGATACACCAAGGCACAGCACCAGCAAGTGCTCGACACCCTGGAGCGCATGCAGCTCACAGAACTCAAGGACAGACACATCGCAGCTCTCAGCGGCGGACAGCTCCAGCGCGTGCTCCTCGCCCGTGCCATCGTCTCCAAACCCGATGTCGTTATCCTCGACGAACCCAACACCTACATCGATCGCCGATTCCAAAAGCAGATGTACGAGATGCTGGAGCAAATCAACAAAGACTGCGCCATCATCATCGTGAGCCACGACATCGCCGAGGTGCTCAACAACGTGAAGCACATCGCCTGCGTCAACCATCATCTGCACTATCACGCCACGGCCGACATGCCGAGGGAGAAACTCGAAGAGCACTTCTTAAAAGTCTGAAGTTAGAAGTTAGGAGTTAGAAGTCTGAAGTTCCTCATATTTATGCACAGAACATACAAGAATCCATCTTTTTGCTACGAAAAGATGGATTTTTTCATAGAATCTTAACATTATGTCAAAGAAAATACGTAACTTTGCACAACAATTCAACAGATAAGAGAGAGAACTATGAGCGAGACTATAATTTCTTTAGACATGTTGCAGTCTGCCGGCGTAGGTGCGTTGGCCTTGCTGCTAGGTATGCTGATGACCCGAAACATCAAGTGGCTGCAGAAGTTTTGCATCCCTTCCCCAGTTTCCGGAGGACTCGTATTCAGCATCGTCACACTAATCCTCTACAAAGTTTTCCACATAGAGCTGAGTTTCGACGGCACCCTAAAGGATGTCTTCATGCTCACTTTCTTCACCTCCGTGGGCTTCCAGTCTAACTTAAAGGTGCTGAAGCAAGGCGGCAAGACCCTCATCATCATGCTCGGCCTATTGGTGGGCATCATCATCATCCAGAACGCAATGCCCCTCGCCATCACCAAGTTGATGGGCGTGAGTCCACTGATAGGCATGGCTGCGGGAAGTATCCCGATGGCAGGAGGCCACGGTACAGCAGGAGGCTTCGCCTCACTCCTGGAGAGCATGGGACTGCAGGGAGCCGGCACCATCTCCATGGCGGCAGCCACCTTCGGACTGATAGCTGGCTCGGTGATTGGCGGTCCTATCGCCGAAAAGTTGATACGCACCAAGCTCACCTACGAAAATGAGACAGAGAAAGACTTCGACATAGACCCCGCCATGGCAGGTATCGAGAGCGACGAGGCATCGCCCGCAGGTCGAGAGAAACGTCTCAGTAGTAGCGAAATAGAATTCCAGCACTATGCCAACGCCGCCTACACCCTCTTGGTGGTAATGGGCATAGGTACCCTGATGACCATCGCCCTCAAAGCCACGGGCATCACCTTCCCTACCTATTTCGGTGCCCTTATTACGGCAGCCATCGTGCGCAACGTGATAGAGCAGACTCCTTGGGCAAAGAAACTGGAAATGGAGAAGATTGTGAGTCTCGGCAATATCGCGCTCTCCGTATTCTTGGGTATGGCGATGATTTCCCTGAAACTCTGGGAGTTGCAGTCTTTGGCACTTCCCCTCATCACCATCCTCATGTGCCAGATTATCATGATGGTGCTCATCACCTACTTCCTAGCCTTCCGGCTGCTCGGCAGGGACTATGATGCAGCCGTATTGGTGGCTGGTATCTGCGGATTCGGACTCGGTGCCACGCCCAATGCGATGGCGAACATGAGTGCCGTGTGCTACAAGTACCACTACTCCGTAAAACCTTTCCTTATCGTACCTATCATCGGAGCGATGTTCGTAGACCTCCTCAACACAGGTATCATCACCACCTTCCTCAACTGGATAGGGTAAGATAAAGTAGATATACGATAAACTCCACAGAAACACCTGGCGGGTTATACCCGAGGGACATTTAACACTAATGATATTTGTTCCTATACCTAACTATATTTGTCCCTATCACTAGGAGAAAGCTATGTTCAAAAGTTACGAACCTAAGTTCAAAAGCTTTGAATACAAGTTCAAAGGTTACGAACTTAAGTTCAAAGCCTTTGAATATAAAACACACCTATACTTGTGAACAATTACCACTTAGCCTTACACCATCTTTAATATATAATATTACATAAAAAACCGAAGCATTTCGCCCCAATCTCTTATCTTTTTATTATCTTTGCAAGCGATTTATGCCCAAAGGGCAGCAATGCAAAGACAATAAATACATTAAAGTTTAAACAATAATGAAACAGTACAAACTGGTGGACAATATCTTCGGATGGGTCGCATTCATCATTGCGGCCTTCACCTATTGCTCCACGATTGAGCCGACAGCCAGTTTCTGGGACTGTCCTGAGTTTATCACCACTGC
>CAVKLF010000092.1:0-7794 GCA_963657075.1 bacterium
ACTCTGTTAAGACAGGTAACGAGGCTCAGATTTCTATCGACAAGAACTCTCAGCCAGACTACCGTGAGAAGTTAAACGCTGAACTTGAGGCTATGCGCAACAAGGAGATGTGGCAGGCTGGTGTTACAGTACGTAAACTTCGTCCTGAGAATAACTAATTTTTTTCTCGTACATAATGTTGGAAAGGGAACGGTCCGTGATGGGTCGTTCCCTTTTAGTGTATTTTGATACCTTCTGCAACGAGTCGTTCTAGATGTTCTTTTTCCTGTAGGGTTGGATTTCCTGTACATACGTCGCATTGATGACAGTCTTTTTGGCTCGTCTCGCCGAAATAATTGAGTAGTTGGCGAGAGCGACAGATGTAGTCATTTTGGGCATAACTCAAGATGCTGTTGATGCGATTTAAGTATTGTTCCCTACGCTTTTCCCACACCTCTGGTGGAATGACAACCTTGTCGCCGTCGATGCGGTCTCGCAGATAGGTGATGTAGGGTGTTTTACGACGAGGAATAAACTTGACTATGTGGCGAGCCGACAGATTTTTCAGACAGAAGTACACCTGCTGGATATTCAGTCCTGTCTGGTGAGCTACGAGATGCTCGTCGATGAATGTAAGGTCTGTGAAGAGACCTCCATAGTTGCGTAATAGAGCTGTAATGATGGAATCTTCGTTGGGCGAGAGGTTGTCTAGTAGGTAGAGGTCGTTTCTGCCGAGCAGAAACATCAATCGGGCCTTTCCGTCTGGATTGTCTTCATAATGCAGGTAACCGCTGCGCTCCAGTATTCTGAGTGCAGAGTCTACTGGAATGGGGAAGAACTTGTAGATATAGCTGAATTTGTCGATGTCAAACTCGAATGTCTTGCCACAGCCACTGCCCACGCCTATCTGGTAGAAGTAGGCGAGATGCTCGTATACGCTCTTGATAAAATCTTTCTCGGGGAAATTGTCTGCCACTCTCTTTAGCAGCTTAGCTTCGTCGCTTCGATCGTATAGCAGTACGGCAAATGCCTTTTTTCCGTCTCTTCCTGCTCTTCCTGCCTCCTGAAAATAGGCTTCCAGCGAGTCAGGGCAATCCATATGGACAACCAGCCGTACATCTGGCTTGTCGATGCCCATGCCGAAGGCATTGGTGGCAGCCATCACCCGCACCTCGTCGTGTTGCCAACTGAGTTGTCTTTCGTCCTTGATGGCTGGGTCGAGACCTGCATGGTAGAAGGTGGCAGAGATGCCTTGTTTCTGGAGTATTTCGGCTATCTCTTTGGTGCGTTTTCTGCTTCTGGCATATACGATGGCAGCCCCTTCTACATGGCGTAAGATGTGTAGCATCTCTTGCTGTTTATCATAGGTCTCCCTAACTACGTAAGCCAGGTTTTTTCGCTCGAAACTCATCTTAAAGACATTCTTTCGGGCAAATAGCAACTTGTCTTGTATGTCGTCTACTACCTCTGGCGTAGCGGTGGCTGTAAGGGCCAGGATAGGAGCATCGGGCTTGAGCTGCTTGATGGTGGAGATGCTGAGATAGGAGGGGCGGAAATCGTACCCCCACTGGCTGATGCAGTGCGCCTCGTCTACGGTGATGAAACTAACAGGCATGTGGCGCAGCTTAGTCTGGAATATTTCGGACGAAAGACGCTCTGGCGATACGTAGAGTATCTTGATGCCGCCGAAGATGCAGTTGTCTAGGGTTTGTATGATTTGTGCCCTCGACTTGTCGGCGTATATGGCATCTGCAGCGATTCCACGTTCCCTCAAGTGTATCACCTGGTCTTTCATCAAGGCGATAAGTGGGGTGATGACGATGCATACGCCTTCCTTGGCGAGGGCTGGCACTTGGAACGTAATGGATTTTCCTCCACCGGTAGGCATGAGCCCCAGTGTATCCTTACCCGAGGCGATGCTTTCGATGATGTCTCGCTGTATGCCTCTGAAGTCGGGATACCCCCAGTATTTACGCAAGATTTCTTGGAATTGGTCTGCCATGATTTCCCTCTTCTCTATATACTAGTTGTTCAGTCGTTTGGACGGATGTCTTCTATCTGTAGCTGTACTTGGTTTTTCTTGAAGATATTATCTTCGATGGTGTAGGCTATGTCGAAGCTGCGGCGACTCTTGATGTATCGTGCTGCAGCACTTTGTCCGAAAGCGATGCCATTGAGTACGTTGCTCGACTTGGAGTCTACGAGTTCAAGCTTGATGTGTTCCTGGTCTCTGCCCACTACCTTGCTGGTACCGTAGTCGTATACCTGCTGGGTGCAGAAGACGGGCTTCTGGTTGCAAGGACCGAAAGGTGAAAAACGTTTCAAGTCTGCGTGCAGATGTTTGGTGATGTCCTTGAAGTCTATCTTGGCATCGATATTGAGCAGGGGCTCGGTCTGTTCGGGGGAAATGTGTTCCTCCACATATTTCTGGAATCGGTCTCTGAATTCTCTGACGTGCTCCCATTTCAGGGTAAGCCCCGCAGCGTAGGTATGCCCGCCGAAGTTGACGAGTAAATCACGACAACTCTTGATGGCAGAGTAAACGTCAAAGCCTGTTACGCTGCGTGCCGAACCAGTGGCTAAATCGCCATCGCGGGTGAGCACCACGGTAGGGCGGAAGTATATCTCCGTAAGTCGAGATGCTACAATGCCGATGACGCCTTTTTTCCAGTCTTCATCGTAGAGTACGATGCTGGAGTTATGCTTTTGGCTTTCCAGTCGAGAGACGATGAGGTTGGCTTCCTCGGTCATCTGTTTGTCAATGTCTTTGCGTTGCTCGTTGTACTCATTGATGTGCTTGGCCATGTGCAGAGCCTGTCCGAAGTCTCTTTCCACGAGCAAGTCGACACTTAGTTTTCCGTTCTCCATTCTACCAGATGCATTGATGCGAGGACCTATCTTGAAGACGATATCGCTCATGGATATTTCCCTGCCGTTGAGTCCACAGATGTCTATGATGCTCTTCAGCCCGATGCTAGGGTTGGTATTGAGTTGTTTTAGACCATGGAAGGCGAGGATGCGGTTTTCGTCTACTACTGGTACAAGATCGGCGGCGATGCTGACGGCGCAGAAATCGAGCAGTGGTATGAGTCGGGAGAAGGGGATGTTATTGTTCTTGGCGAAAGCCTGCATAAACTTGAATCCCACGCCACATCCGCAGAGATGCTTGAATGGGAATGGGTCGTCGGGACGTTTCGGGTTGAGTATGGCGACGGCAGGTGGCATTACCTCGTCGGGTACGTGATGGTCGCAGATGATGAAGTCTATGCCAAGGCTCTTGGCATAAGCTATCTGCTCGACAGCCTTGATGCCGCAGTCGAGGATGATGATGAGTTTCACACCGGTCTCGTGTGCAAAGTCTATTCCTTTCTGGCTCACGCCATATCCCTCGTCGTAGCGGTCGGGTATGTAGTAGTCGATGTTGGAATAGAACTGCTGCAGAAATCTGTACACCAGAGCTACAGCTGTGCAGCCGTCTACATCGTAGTCTCCATATACGAGGATGCGCTCCTTGCGTCCCATGGCATCGTTGAGCCGATCTACGGCTACATCCATGTCCTTCATGAGGAATGGGTTGATGAGATCGGAGAGTTGGGGGCGAAAGAATCGCTTGGCTGCCGACTCCGTAGTGATGCCTCGCTGAATGAGCAGCTGCGCCAAAATGGGACTGATCGTTAGCTTGGCTGCCAGTTCGTTGGCCTGGTTAAGCTGTTCTGGTGTAGATTCTTTGTAATTCCATTTGAAATGCATTTCTTTATTTTTTATTTTCTGCCCCCAAAGTTACGAAAATATTATCACACCAAGAAATGTTTTTTGTAAAAATAACGAAATAAGGGGCTGCAATTTTATTTGCAACCCCTTATTTAGAATAAATGATGTATTTTTAGATACCGAGTTTCTTGCGGATGTCCTTAGGAATGGCATTCTTATTTACCATGTAGTCCATCGTCTTGTATGCTACGAATGCCTTGGTCATGTACCAGGTTCCCTTGTAGTCTCCGTACTCGCCCCAAGAATTCTTTACCATGTAGTACTCCTTGCCGTTTTGGTCTTTGGCGATACCATAGATATGCATTCCGTGGTCATCGGTAGTCTCCCAGTTGTCGAATGCTTCCTGGCGCATAGCCTGTGTAGGTACTACCTCTGGAGCGTTAACACCGAGAGAGTCGAACTTCTCCTTCTTCTCGTCCTTTGAGAGCTTGAACCAGCGGTCGGCGTCTGTACCCGACATAGAGCGAACCTTCTTTACATCGTAAGCGATACCGAGACCCTTGCGAGTAAAGCCATCTTCTGTGACGTCGCCACCCCAAGCTACGGTGTAGCCATTGTTGATGGCATTGTCGATGATGCGGCAGAGGTCTTCTATGGGCACGTTGTAGCTCATAGGCCAACGCCAGTTGTCCTGTACCTCTACTGCAAACTGGCTCCACATTGGGTGATGGGTATAGCTGGTAATGCTCACATAGTCATCAAGGTTCAAGCCGAGGCTTTGGCAGAAAGTCTGTGGAGTATATTGCTTGCCCTGATATGTAAACTTCTCAGGAGTCTTGCCGAGGTAAGAGTCGATGATGCCCTGCAAGCCACTCTTCCAGGCTGTAGAAATCTTCTTGGCATTGCTCTTGGCTACTGCCTCTACGTATGGAGTCATTACCTCGAAGAACTCGCCAAAGTTGGCCAAAGAGTCGCCGGTCAAAGAGCCAGGGGCTGCCATAGCGTTCTCTGGTACGATACCATAGTGCTGGAGGGCATAGAGTACATCGTATGCGCTACCGCCCTGAGAGAAACTTACATCGCCGTGCATTCTTACTGCCATGGTAGCGCGATCCATATAGGTTTTGCTAGCCACAAACATCTCGCTGAGATCGTAAGTCTTGCCAGTGTTCTTCAGGATTTCGCTCTCGAAGAAGCTGAGGGTAGAGTAAGACCAGCACGTACCGCTACGGTTTTGGTCCTTAATGCTCGTGATGGGATTCTGCTTTACTACAGTAAATACAGGCTTGTTCTTAGCGATTGCAGCTGAGTCTGCTGCTGTCTTTGCACTTGCACTTGTGCAAGCCATGGCCATCATGGCTGCGACGATCATTGTTTTCTTCATGTAATTCTTCTCTTTATATGATATAATGTTGTTTCTTTTATCTATTTTCAAGCGATTCTTCATGCTCCAATTACTTATTTGCTGCCATGAATTCCTCCACATCCTTGGGATGGTAAGGTATTCTGTCTTTGCCGATGAAGCGACAGCCGTCCTTGGTGATGAGCACATCATCTTCGATGCGGATGCCTCCGAAGTCCTTGTAAGTCTCCAACTTGTCGAAGTTGAGGAACTCGGCGCAGTGCTTCTTTGCCTTCCACTCGTCGATTAGAGCTGGGATGAAGTAGATGCCTGGCTCATCGGTTACGACAAAGCCCTCTTGCAGGCGGCGTCCCATGCGCAGGCAGTTGGTGCCGAATTGCTCCAAGTTAGGGCGAGTTTCCGCGTCGAAACCTACGTTAATCTGGTCGAGGCTCTCCATGTCATGTACGTCCATACCCATCATGTGACCTAAGCCGTGAGGTAGGAACATGGCATGGGCACCGGCTTTCACAGCTTCTTCTGTATCGCCCTTGGCAAGTCCGAGGTCTTTCAGGCGGTCGAACATCAGTCGGCATACTGCAAAGTGTACATCTGCATATTTTACTCCTGGTTTGGCTACTTCGAGCGTGTAGTCGTGGCAGGCTTCTACGATGCTGTATATCTCCAGTTGTCGCTGGGTAAACTTGCCGCTTACAGGCATGGTGCGTGTGTTGTCTGAGCAATAATTGTTGATAGTCTCGGCACCAGCGTCGCAGAGAGCAAGGCGACCGGCTTCCAGAATGTTCATGCTAGGGTTGCCGTGCATGATTTCACCGTGCTGGGTAAAGATGGTAGGGAAACTGACCATGGCTCCGTAAGAGTTGGCGATACCGTCTACTTGTCCGCCTACAAACTTTTCCGTTACTCCTGGACGGGTAAGCTTCATGGCAGTGGTGTGCATCTTGTAGCCGATGACAGCGGCGCGTTCCAATTCTTCGATTTCCTCAGGAGTCTTGGTAGAGCGCATTTTTACTACGGCCTTGATGAGAGTGAGGCTAGCCTCCTCTTTCTGTTGGTTGGGATGTATGCCCAACAAGTCGAAGATTTGCAGCTTGATGTCGTACCTGTATGGCGGCAAGAAGTGTATCTTGCGCTTCTTAGACATGGCATCGTTGCAGATGGTCTTCAGGCTTTTCATCGGTGCCGTGTTGTGTACACCAACCTGTTCAGCGAGGTCGTGTACGCTGTCCACGCTTCCAAACCATACGATGTCTTCAATGTCAATGTCATCACCTACCAGTGTCTCGATGTCGGTATCCACGTCGATGATACCTACGAGTCCGTCTCTCTGCTGTCCGAAGTAGTAGAGGAAGGAAGAATCCTGTCGGAAAGGTGCATATCCGTTGGCTGCACAATTGCAAGGTGACTCGTTGTTTCCGAAAATCAATATGACACCGCTCTTGACGAGTCTCTTAAGCTCTTGGCGGCGACTGATGTAAGTATCCTTACTAAACATATTTTTAGAATTTTTCTTTATTTTGCCGCAAAGTTAGTAATTATTTCTCGAAAAATGATTATCTTTGCAACGAAAAATAAAAAAATAGTGAGAATTTATAAATAATTAATACAAAACGGTTCTTCTGGTCCCCGAAATCATCAAGAAAAGCCACTTTTAGATGCAAAATGTCAGCCTAAAAAGCTGTGTGCTTTGTAAAATGACAGCATGTGGGTGGTATTGGTGATAAAACGAACAGCCGACTCTGGGTTGGGGGAGATGAATGCTATCTATATAATAAATAAGGTATGTTATGAAGTGGAATAGAAATACTACAGGTTTGGTATTGGAAGGTGGAGGAATGCGAGGCGTATTTACCAGTGGTGTGCTGGATGCATTTATGAAGCATGAACTTTATTTTCCTTATGTGGTGGCTGTGTCGGCTGGTGCCTGCAATGGTATGTCGTACATGAGTCGCCAGCCCCGACGTGCCCGTATTTCCAATATCGACTATCTGGCTCGCTATCAGTATATTGGCATTCGTCATCTGGTAACACAGGGGTGTATCTTCGACCGTAAGCTATTGTACGATAAGTTTCCCAACCAACTCTTGCCCTTCGATTTCGATACTTATTTCAAGTATGCCGACCGGTTTGAGATGGTTACCACCAACTGCTTGACAGGACAGGCCATGTATCTTTCAGAACTTCGTGAGAAACAGCGTGCGCTCGATATCGTAAGAGCCTCCAGCAGCTTGCCTTACGTGAGTAAAATAGTGAATGTGGATGGTATTCCGATGCTTGATGGGGGGATTGCCGACAGTATCCCTGTGCAGCATGCCATCGACAAGGGGTATGAGCACAATGTAGTGATTCTTACCCGAAACAAAGGTTGGAGGGATGAGGGTAAAGACAGGAAGATACCCTATCTCTACAAGAATTATCCTCGCCTCCGTGTGGCTCTGAGCCATCGCCATCAGTCGTACAATGCGCAGATACAGCTTGTTGATGACCTGGAGGCTGCGGGCAAGATAACGTGTATCCGCCCACTGCGCCCCTTGGAAGTAGGACGAATCGAGAAGGATACGGCTAAGTTGGAGCGACTATACGAAGAAGGTTTCGCGCTGGGCGAAGCCTTCTGTAAAGAGTTGGAAGCCTGAGGTGTTTTGTGCCTTGGGTGGGCGTAATATGGCCCCTACTAGAGCATTTTTTTGCCCCTTCAAGGGCAAAAAAATGCTGTGCCGAGGCAACAAGCACAACGTCGGGAC
>CAVKLF010000093.1:0-7704 GCA_963657075.1 bacterium
AAAAAAGGTGTTGTCCCTTAACTTCACAGCTCTCGTAGAGAGCGATAACTTCTCTTAACTCCCCTTAACTTCCCAACTTTCTGTACTTCAGAAAGTTGAGTAAGTGTATTATTGGTTAATAAGATTTAGTTTCGATAATAAACTTGGGGACACCTGCAAAAGTGTATGAGATGATGCACTAAGTAATGGTTAAGAAATAACGTGGTACATTTTGCTGTACCATGCAGCAGGAAGATGTAAATAAAAGAAATGTGGAAAAAAGACCGCACACCGCACGAAAATGCTATAAATAGCTGTTTATGAGAGTGTTATGGCAGTGTGGTGTTGCTCTTACACCGCACAAGACCGCACAAAGACCGCACGCATCATTTCCTCGATTTCGAGAATAAGGGAAATGTGCGGAGTAGTGCGGAGTAGTGCGGTGTAGTGCGGTGGTATGGTAACACCGCACAAGGTTAAACTATCTGTAATACAGTAAGTTATGTTGTGTTTAGTGCGGTGTGCGGTCAAAAAGGCCAAAAGCCATCGACTTACAATATAAGGCGTAGGATATAGAGAAAAGTATCTGCCTAAGTTAACATGTCTGTCTCTATTGGATAGTCTGCCTGTCCTAGTCAGACAGTCTATCCAACATAGTCTCTAAACTTGTGTTTTGAAGTTGCAAAGCAAGAAAGTGCTCTTGATGGTATTTTCTTGCTCTGTGCTTTTGTGGCAAAAAGTGGCGATTGGGGCTGAAGTCATTGGGTGTTTGATTACAAAAGCTGCACTCTGTGCGTCTATATATGGAAAGAATGACATAAAATATCGATAAATATCACTTTTATGACACTCGGTGAAGAAGTAATTGTTTCCAAATATAGATATACGCAAGAAATGAATAAGAAAATCATATTTACAGCACTCTTCTTGGGCAGTATCGCCCTGCAAGGCTTTGCAGTCTCTGCCTCTATTGCCTCTTCCCATAGTGCAATAGCCCGCTCTGTATACACTGCCAAGAATGATACTAAGCGAGTATCTTACGTGCAAGTATCGCCCGATTCCTCCCTTGCCGATGCTGTACGAAAGGCTCGTGAGCTACGTCGTCTTGATAAGGCCGACTCAGTGGTTATCCAGATGGCTCGTGGCAATTATTGTCTCTATGAGTCTTTGGTGCTTCGCCCAGAGGATAGCCACCTTTGTTTCGAGGGAACTCCTTCTGAGGATGGCGAAGGTGTCGGTACGGTTATCCATGGCGCTGTGGAAATCAACGGATGGCGCAAGCAGGGTAAGCTCTGGGTGACGGATGTGCCCGATTTCAATGGCCGCCCATTGGACTTCCGACAACTTTGGGTGAATCGCTCTCGTGCCGACAAAGCCCGTTCGGTGAACGATTACGAGCAAATGCCTCGTATTCGATGGGTGGATAAGAAGAAACGCGTGATTTGGGTGCCTGCGTCTGCCGTCAAACCTTTGCTCACCGGAGCGAAGGACAAGCAGGGCAATAGTATTATCCGAGACGACTCAAAATATGCAGAGATGACGCTTCATCAAATGTGGGAGGTAAGCTATCTGCGCATCAAGAATATCCGATTGCAAGGCGACTCTGCTGCTGTGTCTTTCCACGATCCTGAGGCGAAGGTCCAGTTTGAGCGCCCTTGGCCATCGCCTATGTATCATAGCGCACACAATTCACCTTTCTTTATCAGCAATGCCTTGCCTCTGCTAGACACTCCCGGGGAATGGTATCATGACATCCGTACCCACAAACTCTATTATATGCCTCGCCAGGGAGAGACCATGCCCAGAACGGCTGATGGAATCATGGGGAATGATAACCGACAGCGTGTACGTGCCGATGAGCCATACATCTATGTGGCGGCACCTGCGATGGAGACCCTCGTGCGTTTTGAAGGAACGAAGGAAAAACCTGTAGATGCCGTCAGCTTCAAGCATGTGAACTTTGCGTTTACCACTTGGATGCGACCTTCTTATAAGGGACATGTACCTCTGCAGGCGGGTATGTTTATCATCGAGGGCTATAAGTTGCGCCCAAGCATCGACCGTGTAAATAATCACAAACTCGACAACCAAGACTGGCTCGGCCGCCCCCATGCCGCCGTAGAGTTGTATTATGCCCATCGTGCGGTATTCGATGGGTGTAGCTTCAAGCATCTTGGAGGTGATGGTATAGACTTTATAGAGGGAGGTAAGGATGGGGCTGTGCTTAACTCTAAGTTTGAAGACATTTCCATGAATGGTCTTGTGGGTGGCAGCTTTTCGCCTGCGGGCTTGGAGACGCACTTGCCATACTGTCCACTCGATAACAGGGAGGTATGTTCCGGGTTGCAGGTAAAAAACAATGAGTTTGCGAATGTAACCCTAGAAGAATGGGGCACTTGCGCCATTGCCTTGGGGTATGTGAATCGTACCAATGTAGAGCACAACTATATCCACGATGTAAGCTATAGTGCCATCAGTATGGGATGGGGCTGGAACCGTAACTTCGGTGTGATGCACGATAATCGTATCCATGCCAATCTCATCGAGCGATATGCTGCCCATATGTATGATTGCGCAGGTATCTATACGCTTGGTAATCAGCCTAACACCGTGATCTTTGAGAATGTTGTGCGCGATATCTTGCACCCGTCATATGTTCACGATCCGAAGCATTACTTCTATCTCTATACCGATGAAGGATCGTCGAATATTCTCTTGAAGGATAACTGGACTTCGGAGGACAAATTCCTCAAGAATGCCTATGGTCCTAACAATATATGGAAAAACAATGGACCGTCTGTGTCTCAAGATATCGTGAAGCGAGCAGGTTTGCTCCAGGAGGGTAGGGCAGAATATGATGTGGTGTTGCCAACCTTGCCTAAGGAGTAATTTTCCCACTTTTCGAAAAATCAGCGTAGCTATAGTTACAAATCTGTAGAATTGTGTGAAAATAATGAAAAAAGGTCATTTTAGTGTATTTTATACCCGAATATCCAATAGTTTGTTTATCTTTACATGCGAATTGGAAACTTAATAATAATAAACTCTAAAGACAATAATCCAAATGATGAAGCAAAGAATTACGCTAGCTGGAATTTGCTTGCTTGGAGCCCTCTGTGCCCAGGCAAGCGACTACACCGTAACTTCGCCCAATGGCAAGTTGACGGTAAATGTAACTTGTAAAGGGGGAAAGGCATCCTATACCGTACATTATGACGCCAAGCAGATGCTTACCCCCTCTGCCCTGGGTCTGGTTGCCAACTACGGCAACTTCTCAGAAGGACTTACCATGGGTGCTTGCAAGTGTGAGGCGAAGCATCTGGCCTACGATATGACTCGTATCAAAAAGTCGCACATCGAGAAAGATGTAAAAGAAGCGACCATCGGATTTCTTAATGCCAACCGGGATTCTATGACATTGCATCTCCATGTGTCCGACAACGATATTGCCTACAAATATGAGCTGAGTCGCCCGAAGAAGGACAATCCGAAGGCGGTGATTATCTATCGTGAGGAGAGTGGTTTCAATTTTCCCGAGCAGACCACAACCTTCCTTTGTCCTCAGATTACTCCGATGAGGGGATGGGAGCGCACCAAGCCTTCCTACGAGGAGGAATATACGCCCGATGCTTCGATGGTAGAAAAGTCGAAGTTCGGAGTGGGCTATACCTTCCCTTGTCTTTTTAAGGTAGGCGAAGACGGCTGGGTCTTGGTGAGCGAGACGGGCGTTTCGAGTGCTTACCCTGGTAGTCGCCTCTCAGACTATCAGGCAGGCAAGGGCTATACCATTGCTTTCCCACAGAAAGGTGAAAACAACGGTGTCGGTTCGGAGTATGCAGGCATCCCGTTGCCTGGCGATACACCCTGGCGCACCATCACCATAGGCTCTTCGTTAGCCCCTATTGTAGAGACCACCATCCCATACGATGTCGTTACTCCTCTCTATGAGGCTGGCACGGATTACAAACCTGCACGCTATACTTGGAGTTGGCTTATCTGGCAAGACAAGTCTATCAACTACGATGACCAAGTGAAGATGATAGATGTGGCTTCAGTCCAAGGCTATGAGGCTATCCTTGTGGACGGCTGGTGGGATAAGCAGATAGGCCGCAACCGTATCGAGCAGTTGAGCAAGTATGCCCAGAGCAAGGGCGTGCGCTTGATGCTTTGGTACAATTCCAATGGCTTCGAGAACGATGCCCCCCAGACTCCTCGCCAAATCATGAACAACGCTATTGCGAGAAAGAAAGAGATGGCTTGGATGAAGAAGATAGGCGTGGTAGGCATCAAGGTGGATTTCTTCGGCGGCGACAAGCAGGAGACGATGCGCCTCTATGAGGATATTCTGAGCGATGCCAACGACTATGGGTTGGAGGTGATTTTCCATGGTTGTACCATCCCTCGTGGATGGGAACGCATGTATCCTAACTATGTGTCGAGCGAGGCTGCTTTGGCTTCGGAGAATGTGTATTTTACTGATTATCATGCCCAAAAGGAGGCTTTTGAGATGACGATGCACCCCTTCTCACGCAATGCCGTAGCCAGCTTTGACTGGGGAGGTGTGATGATGAACAAGTATTTCTCCAAGGACAACAAGAGCCGTCATCAGCGTTATACGAGCGATGTCTTTGAGATGGCCACAGCCATTACCAATCAGAGCAGTGTAAACTGCGTGTGTCTCTATCCAAACAATTTGGAGGATGTGCCTCAGTGGGAGTTGGATTGGCTCAAGCAGGTGCCTACGGCTTGGGATGATGTAAAGTTCCTGGCTGGTTATCCTACGAAGTATGCTGTGGTGGCTCGTAAGGCTTCTGCCGACAATACGGGTACGGCTGCTTCCAGCGCAGGCAAGTGGTATGTGGGTGGTCTGAATGCTACCGATAAGCCTCTGGCTCTGACCTTGGATTTGCCCATGTTTGCCGGCAAAACCGTGGAATATCTCACAGACCAGCCCAAGAAAAAGGGCGAAAAGTTCTTTACTTCCGTCAAGAAAACGCTCAAAGTAGGTAAGGATGGAAAGGCGAAGGTGCTGATTCAGCCTAAGGGCGGAATTATCATTGATTGAAAAAAAATGAGATGACGCACTTTAAACGGTGCGTCATCTCACTTAACTATTTGTATTACTGATTCTTAAAAATCAATCCTTCTTCATTCGTGTGGTCGATGGTGATTGGCTTCTCCCTGCTTACTTGCTCCGATAAGATTTGCTTGCTCAAGTCGTTGAGCACGTAGTCTTGTATGGCGCGCTTCACAGGACGGGCACCAAAGTCTGGGTCGTAGCCTACCTCGGCAAGATAAGCGATGGCCTGAGGTGTCCAACGGAGGTCGAAACCCTGTGGCTCCAGCATTTTCTTTACTCTGTTCATCTGAAGTTCTACCACAGATGCTATCTGCTCCTTGGTGAGAGGCTTGAAGGTGATGATGTCGTCGATACGGTTCAAGAATTCTGGGCGGAACGTGCTCTTCAACATCTCGCGGCTCGCATTCGAGGTCATGATGATAATCGTGTTCTTGAAGTTTACCACACGGCCCTTGTTGTCGGTCAGTCGTCCGTCGTCCAATACCTGTAAGAGTGTGTTGAATACATCAGGGTGAGCCTTCTCTATCTCATCGAAGAGTACCACGCTATATGGCTTACGGCGTACGGCTTCGGTGAGCTGACCACCCTCGTCGTAACCTACATAGCCCGGAGGCGCTCCTATCAGGCGGGTTACACTAAACTTCTCTTGGTATTCGCTCATGTCTATTCGCGTCATCATCGACTCATCGTTGAAGAGGTATTCGGCGAGAGCCTTCGCCAGCTCGGTCTTACCTACACCCGTGGTGCCGAGGAATATGAATGAGGCGATAGGACGCTTAGGGTCTTGTAGTCCTGCGCGACTTCTGCGCACAGCATCGCTCACGGCGGTGATGGCCTCGTCTTGCCCGATGACACGCTTATGGAGTTCCTCCTCCAGGTGGAGTAGTTTTTCTCGCTCGCTCTGCATCATGCGGCTCACGGGAATGCCCGTCCAGCGACTTACTACCTCAGCAATGTCATCTGATGTTACCTCTTCGCGTACCATGGCAGCGCCTCCCTGTGTGCTCTTCAATTGCTCCTGGATGCGCTTGATGTCGTCTTCCAAAGCCTTCAGCTTGGAGTAGCGAATCTCTGCCACACGCTCGTAATTACCCTCACGTTCCATGCGTTCAGCCTCAAACTTCAGATTCTCTATCTCTTGCTTGTCTTGCTGTATTTTATTGACAAGTGCCTTCTCGCCTTCCCATTTGGCGCGATAGTCGTGCTCCTGGTCTTTCAGTTCGGCTATCTCCTTGTCTAGTTGTTCTATCTTAGGCTGGTCATTCTCGCGCTTAATGGCCTCGCGCTCTATCTCCAGCTGCTTCAAGTGGCGGGTAATCTCGTCCAGCTCCTCGGGCACGGAGTCGCGCTCCATGCGGAGCTTGGCTGCAGCCTCGTCCATCAGGTCGATGGCCTTGTCGGGCAGGAAACGGTCGGAGATGTAACGCTCTGATAGCTTGACGGCTGCGATGCAGGCGTCGTCTTGTATACGTACCTTGTGGTGGTTTTCGTAACGCTCCTTGATACCACGTAGTATGCTGATGGCATCCACCTCGTCAGGCTCGTTCACCATCACGGTTTGGAAGCGGCGCTCCAGAGCCTTGTCCTTCTCGAAGTACTTCTGATACTCGTTGAGCGTGGTAGCACCGATAGCTCTCAGCTCGCCACGAGCCAAGGCTGGCTTCAGAATGTTGGCGGCGTCCATGGCTCCCTCGCCACCTCCGGCACCCACGAGGGTGTGGATCTCGTCGATGAAGAGGATGATGTTGCCGTTGGCATTGGTTACCTCCTTGATGACGCTCTTCAGGCGTTCCTCAAACTCACCTTTGTACTTGGCACCTGCTACGAGTGCGCCCATGTCGAGGGAGTAGAGTTGCTTGTCCTTCAAGTTTTCTGGTACATCGCCACGAACGATACGTTCTGCCAAACCTTCTACAATAGCGGTTTTACCCGTACCAGGCTCACCTGTTAAGATAGGGTTGTTCTTGGTTCTTCTCGAAAGTATCTGGAGCACACGACGTATTTCTTCGTCACGTCCTATCACTGGGTCTAGCTTGCCACTTCTGGCTTGCTCTACGAGGTTTTTGGCGTACTTTTCGAGGCTTTGATAGTTGTCGTCGGCACTTTGAGACTTCACGTTCTGTCCTTGTCTGAGGGCTTGGATGGCAGAGAGCATATCCTTCTCATTGGCACCTGCGTCCTTGAGGATTCGGGAGGCGGTAGAGTTAGTTTTCATGATGGCGAGCAGGATAGGTTCCACGCTCACAAACTCATCGCCCATCTTCTTTGCCAAGTCTTCTGCGTTTATCAGAATCTGATTGGTGTCGTTGGAGAGGTATGGTTGTCCTGCGCCCTGTACTCGGGGCAAGTGCTGCATCTCCTGTTTCAGAAGCAAGTCTATCTGAGCGGCGTTCATGCCAAGTTTCTGGAAGATATAGTTGGTTACATCAGGTGCTTTCTCGATGATGCCGCTGAGAAGATGCACGGGTTCGATGGTCTGCTGACCATTTCGTTGCGCGATGTTCACGGCGGCTTGCACCGATTCCTGCGCCTTGATAGTAAATTTGTCGAATGTCATATTCTGTACTCCTTTCTTGATAGTTTTTTAATTGTTTTACTTTATTCGATGTTGTAGGGAGCGAATAGCGTGCCGAGTAATGATTTAT
>CAVKLF010000094.1:0-7661 GCA_963657075.1 bacterium
GTCAAGATATTTGGCTAGGAGAGGTTGTCCATCCACGGACTATCTCCCCTGAGCCTTTGAAAGTTCTGAATTCTATGAACAATAGAGTTTTGGTGGCAGAGTTGAATATGGGATTGGACAGTATCACTTTGCGAGATGACTTAACTCCAATGTCAGTATTGTCACAAATGTTAGTATAGAATGATAAGATAACAACAACCGCGTATGGCTACAAGATATAATGACATCGTAACGCTGAGGTCTATGCGTCCTGCTTACAACATCAAGAATGAAGGACCGAAAGACTGGGAGACCTTTATCGCTAATGATCAGTTCAACGACTTGCTGAAGAAGACCATCAGCGCCGTAAGAAACAATGACGCCGACTCGCACAAGGCGATTTGGGTGGCAGGAACGTATGGCTCGGGTAAGAGCCATGCCGGAGCGGTGTTGAAGCACCTTCTGTGTGATAAGGTGGAGGCCATAACGACTTACGTGAACGAGGAATACGGCGAGGAGAAGTATGCTTTGTTGCGCAACTCCATCATGCAGCTGCGTGAACAGAAACGGCTGTTCCCCGTCAATCTGTATGGTCAGCAGTCCATTGCCCATGAGGCAGACCTGTCGCTACAGGTGCAGAAGGAAGTAATAAGGGCATTGAAGGATGCGGGCATCAAGTTGATGGTGCAGACCGACTTTGACAATTATATCCAGCACATGGAAAGCGAGCCTGGTTTGTGGAATATGCTCATCGAAAGCAATGAGGTGCTGAAAAGCGTTGCCCCCGACCTTGGCAAGTTGAAGTCGCGGTTGGCGAATGGCGACACGGAGGTGCTGAATCGAGTGACACAGGCGTTGAGGAACATGGGCATCAACGTACCCATCAAGAACTCCAACCTGAAGACCTGGATATTCGAGGTGCAGAATGAGTTGCGCAATCAGGGAGAGTACGATGGCTTGCTCATTATCTGGGACGAGTTCACCGACGTGATGCGCTCCGACCTGGGCGTGCCCCTCCTGAAGATATTGCAGGAGATAGCCGAGGACATGATGAACCCCGAGAACGATTCCTATTTCCTTTTCCTCTCTCATCCTTCCGCCCTCAACTCGCTGAAGGAAGCGGAACGAGAACAGACGAGGGGACGTTATCATTATGTCATCTACAACATGGAACCCGTTTCGGCATTCCGCATCATGTCGAAGAAATTTGTGGTGGTGGACAAAGACTTGTATAACCAACGACAGGAGTTCTTCTGCTCATTGCATGAGGACTTGTTGACAGTGTTCGCCTCATCATCCACCGACCCTGAACAAACGAAGAAAGACTTGGCGAATCTCTTCCCGGTGCATCCGTCAACCGCCAACCTTGCCACTTACTTCGCCCGTGAGGCAGGTTCTTCGAGCCGAAGCGTGTTCGAGTTCCTGGCATGTGACGAAGTGAAGGCTTTCTTCGATGACGAGAATATCTATGCCGACAAGGATACCATTACCCCGAACTATCTTTGGGACTATGTGCAGGAGTACTTTGAGGGAGACACCGCCCGCTTCGGTGCAGTGACCGAGCGTTTCAACTCCCATCACTTGGCGGTGGAGGCACAAGGCGCAGATTATCTTGCCGTGTTCAAGGGCGTGCTGTTGCTCAATGCCCTCAACAACATAGCCAACAACGACAGTGTAACCCCGAGCGAGGAGAACATATATAATCTCTTCGAGGGTACACCTATATATAATAGCGTGGGAGAGATACTGGATTACTTCAACGACAAGAGCATCATCCAACGTCAGCCCAACGGCAATTATTCCATCCTCTTCACGGCTTTGCCCACAGACGAGATACAGAAAATCAAGGAAGAGCTGAAGTTGACCAGTTTCCTCTATACCGAGCAAGTCATTAATTTCGGCGACACCGCCAAGAACTTCATGACGAAGCACCTCTCACAGGTGGCACGTCCCGTGGAGTTCCATTGCTTCTCCTTGCTGAGCAATGAATACACACTGCTCAATAAGATAGAAGTCTTTGCCAGGAAGTCGAATCCTTATTCCGTGTTGTTGGCATTCATGGTGGGTAAGACCAAGCAAGAGATTTTTGAGTTGAGAGATATTGTTGATAAGAACAAGCAAGACGAGCGGTTCCGCAACATCTGCTTTGTGATGCTGGAGACACCGATGGGAGAAAAGGAGTTTGAGCGGTTCATCGAATACCAGGCCAACGCCACCTGTGCCCAGAAGCACGGACTTGCCAACCAGCAGAAGACCTATGCCAAAAATGCCGGCGACATGATCACGGCATGGCTCAATGACATCCGTGGAGGCAATGTCACCTTCTGTCTGCGTGACGACGAGTTGACCAATTCGGGCACGAGGTTCGCCTCCACCATCAACATCTCTGTTGCCCCTACCATATTCTCCTCTGGTCCTGAGGCATTGGACATTATCCGTACCCGCTCTTCCAATACGTTCTGGAAGAAGGCTTCGGTGAAGGCTACGGTGGATGCCGTGTTGTCTTTCCCGACGAAAGAGGAGATTGTGGCAAAATGTGGCGGACCCGCCAAGCACGTGGAGTATCTGTTGCAAGACAGTGTGGACGAGAACTTGGAATGGAAATCGGATGTCAGTCCCGATCATCCCTTGAAGAAGGTGTGTGATTATATTCAGGGTGTGTTCAACCATACCAACAAGAACCAGTCGTTCAATCTTGGTGAGAAGTTGATTGGGCTGACATTGCCGCCCTTTGGCTTGTTCCAGTCATACGCACCGATGGCGATGGTGGCTTTTGCCATGCGCAAGTATGCAGGCAAGATCTTCGACCTGAACGGCAAGCCCAGGACGGCGAACCATTTGGTGGATGATATCGTGGAAATGTTCAAGGTGTGGGAAAGCGGGAAGACTTCCGCCAAACTCAACTTCATGTTCGAGAGCAAGGAGGCTGGTTCCATTACCAAGAACCTCATCAAGACCTTCAAGTTGGACAAGTTGCCAAAATATTCAGATGTGAGCAGTCTGACCGATGCCCGTTGGGCGATGACCCACGAATATTCCGCCAGTGTGGGCTACCCTCTCTGGGCGTTGAAGTATGTGCCGGAGTGTTCACCAGAGAACAAGGATTTGATAGATGGCATCATCAAGGTTGTCACCGACTCCGAAAGCGTAAAGAACCCACCATTGATGACAAAGGTGGCAGAGGGACTGAAGAACAATTTCGAACTGGGCAACCTCCTGTTGTTGTCTGCCAACAATTTCGAGAAAGGTTTCAAAAACTATGTCATGGGGTTGGAATACATCAACATGACAGAGGAAGAGATACCCGAGGCACGGAAATTCCTGGAAGGACACTTGGAGGGAACTATCGGACTGTGGACAGAGAGAGGCGTAGAGGATATGCTGCAAAAATGGCGCTTGGCTCAGCAACAGGAACGCGCTCGGGAGGAAAACAAGCAACGTTACAAAGAAGAACTGGAACGATTCAAGAAAGAGGATTCCAACCAAGGGACAGAAAGCATAAATACCTCTTCATGGATGAACACAGACAATCAAGAAATCAGTGGTGGGGCAACGATGGTGGCTTCGCAAATGGAAGATAGCGAGGAACTGAAAGCCAAGAGAAGCGACATCGCCAAAAAGTTGATGCCTTTAGCATCCAACAAAATGCTGCGTGACTTGCTGCAAGACTTGTGCTACAACGCTGACGAGAAAACCCTTAATATCATAATGAAGCATGTTTGAAGACAATAGATTCAAGACGGTGGCTTCCTTCGAGGAGATGAAGGCTCTGGTGGAGGAAGACAAACATATCAACGGAATGGGAGCGGCCACGGCCAACCGCTACCCAATCCGTTTTGTGCTTTTTGACAACTTCCACGACAGCTTTGAGTTTGTCATGTTTATGCAGCAGGAATGTGAGGTTGCGATACAGAGCGTGGACAAATGGATAGATGCCGCCTATCCCGACTTGATGATTACCTATCAGGAACTGGGCGAGCATATTGCCGACTATATAGGTTCGCTAGATGGTCGTGACAGTGTTGTCACTCCGTTCTCAGAGCTGGCACGTTTCTATGACAATCAGGGAAGTCGTACCTTCGACGCTTTAATCAAAACCTTGAAATCCATAGAGGCTTCGCCAGAAGGATTGGAACATTCGCAGAGAATCTATATCCCCATTGTGGGCTTGGAGGGCAAGATGAGTGCCTTTGAGACCGACACCCAAATCACGGTATGGCATCTCCACGATGATGAGGCTGCTGCAAACAATTACACAATGATTCTTGTGGATGATGACTCCTGCTATGGCGTGAAGAACATGGAGAGCCAAGCCAATGTGGTGCATACTGTGGGAGAGTGGTTGGACATCTGGAAGAATACGGAAGTACATGAAAGGAAGACGATTGTCTGCACATCCCGCTCCATCTTTGCCAATGCCAAGTATGCCCAGCCCGACAATGCCTTTAGCTATGTGCGCCCCAAGAACGCCTATGAGTTTTTGAGAAACGGCTTGCAACTGGAACTTGGAGATATACCGTACAATGAAGAGGACGAGGAAAATTGGAAGCTTTTGGCGGAGCAGATAGACCTGTCTGGGCATTTTGAGTTCAGTTCTTTTGTCTCCCATTATTTCGAGGTGAGCGAAATCTCCTCTTATAAGACTTTCTTGAAGGTGTGGTTCTCTCGCAGTGGAGCGTTCGACAGGTGGCTGTTGTGCGCTTACTATCAAAGTGGCAATCACGGAGACGGATTCTTGCAGACCTGTTTGGGCAAGTTGACAAGTTATGGTAATGCCGACTTGTTTACGGAGATAGCCATGTACATGAGCTCTGTCAAGACCGAGATGGAAGAGCGATGCTACTGCCTGAACGAGGCTGGGAAGAGAAACGTGAAGTTGTCAGAGCCTGTGGAAGTGGTTATGGGCAATCGTCTGGAAAGCATCGCCAAGCAATCTGGTTATCATGAGGCTATCAAGTATTTCTCGGGCATCACATCGAAGGAAAAGGAACTGGCCATCGTTTGGTTGGGGAAGGGACATATTTCCATGAATGAGGTGAAGGATTTCTTCCCAGCATTATTTGACTATATGCAGGCACAACCGATGCTAACTCCGCAGCATTCTTGGTTGGCTTCGTATATTGACAGTTACAAGAAAGCGAAGTTAGGCAACAACTATACGGATGAGGTAAAGAATGTCATCTCCGAACGCAATGCAGACAGTGTGGTCTTTGACGCATGGTATCAATCGCTGAAGACCACGGCGGCCATGCTCGCGGGGCGGAGGGACATCGAAGTGTATTATTGGATCGACGGCTTGGGAGCAGAGTGGATTCCATTCGTCCAGGCTATCCTTGCGAGACATAAGCAAGACAACATCTACCTGAATGAGGTGATGATGGCAAGGGCTTTGCTCCCCACGACTACTGAGGTGAACAAGGCTGAGTTGCAACGTCTCTCGGAAATGGATATCCAGACGATGAAGATTGGCGACTTAGATTCCTTGGCTCATCTATCAACCAATCGCTATCCTGATACCATCATGGCGGAAATGAAAGTCGTGGAGAATGCCATAGAACATATCATCTGCAAGTATGCCGGAAAGAAGATCGCTATCGTGAGTGACCACGGACTTACTTATCTCTCTCAGTTGCAAGGTGGCTTGAATCTGGCGGGCTTTGAGTCTGACCATCATGGTAGGGTGGCAGTCTGCAAGACAGGCAAGGCAACGATGGACAGCAACTATTTTATCTTGGATGACGGAAAGACGGTGTGTGCGTTGAATCATAAGTCTTTGTGCGGCAAAGTGCCTCGTGACCAAGGCGTTCATGGTGGTTGTACGCCAGAAGAAGTCCTTGTGCCGATATTCGTTATTTCCAACAGCGCGGATAGTCACCAATGGAGTGTCGTGCTCTTGACTCCCGAGGTTTCTCCAGTGGATCCTCAAATAAGAATAAGGATAAAGGGACTCGCAAGTTCTGCCATACCTTATATTATATACGGTAACAAGCCGTACAAACTCAACAAGATGGGGGATGAAGAATATCTTTCAGAACCACTTTCTGCAAACGAGAGTGAAGGGACGGTCATCGTACAGGTGGCAGGCAAGGAGATAGGCAGATGCCTTGTTGCTTGGAAGAAAGCAGCGGAGGAAGACGACTTGTTTGACTTTTAAAAACATAAAATAAAATGAAAGAAGAATTACAGCAGAAGGTGAGACAATATTTCTCCCAAATGTCTATATATAAAGACCCGAAGGCAACCAATAGCATCTTTGCCGGCCGCAATTTGCCATCGTTTGTGAAAGACTATCTCTTGAAACGCTATCTGAACATCAGTACGGGGGAGATAGACACCTTGGGGCTAAATGCCTTTCTTGACAAGGTGATTCCTGCCAATGGAGGAACCGTGAAGGATGATATTTTGGCTGGCAAGGAAGTGGCCTTATTAGCTCGCTTCTCCATCTATATCGACTTGGTGAAGGGGGAGAAGCAATTCGCCATTCCCGATTATGGCATCAAGCAGCGTGAGGGTATTATTCCCGATTATGTTTATGCCAAGTATCCAGGGGAATTGGTGGATGGCGAAAAATGGGGTATTGTGAAACTCTGCCTGTTGCCCGATGACAAAAATGAAAAGAAAAATCATGTAAGGATGGTTGACTTCAAACCATTCAAACCTTACAGTTCGGTGGACGTGGAGTATCTCAGGGAGGCTCGTATGCACTTTACCACAGAGGAGTGGATTGATGTGTTGTTGTCGGCGATGGAATACGACCCTGACGGTTTTGCCTCTATGAATCAAAAGATAGAGTTCCTTACACGCTTGTTGATATTCATTGAGCCAAGGCTGAACGTGATAGAACTTGCTCCAAAGGGCACAGGAAAGTCATATGTTTTCGGCAACTTGTCAAAATATGGTTGGTTGGTGAGTGGTGGCAAGGTGACACGTGCCAAACTATTCTATGACAAGCAAAAACAACAGAACGGCATCATCAAGAATCACGACTTTACGGTCTTTGACGAAATCCAGACCATCATCTTCCAAGAGCCTGCGGAGATACAGGCTGCCTTGAAATCATATCTGGAGAGTGGCAAGACCACCATCGACAACAACGAATTTACGTCGGAGTGTGGCTTGATGCTAATGGGTAATATTCCATTGAGTTCGAACCATTTGCCGTTGTCGCCCAATTACTTCGACTCATTGCCAAGCAATTTTAGGGAGTCTGCCTTGCTTGACCGCTTCCATAGTTTCATCGAAGGTTGGAAACTGCCGCGTGTCAATGATAGTATGATTTTCAACGGTTGGACGATCAATGTGGAGTATTTCTCAGAGATAATGCACGCTATGCGCATCCAGAATTCCTATGGTTTGTTGTTCGATGAGTTGGTGGAGTTTGAGGTGAAGTCGGATGTCAGGGATTCCAAGGCTGTGAAGCGTATCGCCACGGCATACATGAAATTGTTGTTCCCGCAGTGGAAGACCGTGGAGGATGTGGATAAAGAAGCATTTGAACTCTACTGCTTGCAACCGGCCGTTTATCGTCGTGGAGTTATCAAGAGGCAATGTCACCTGATTGACCCCGAGTTCAAAGAAAGAATGCCGGAGGTGAGGGTGAAGTAGGCTTGCAGTAGCTCATCTGTCGTCCCCATAACTCTATCTTTTAGCAGAAAACAGCCCTTGATAAGTCTATCTTTTAG
>CAVKLF010000095.1:0-7473 GCA_963657075.1 bacterium
AAAATGATTACTGTGGCAAAGGTAATCAATTCTTCTGAAAGTGCAGCATGGTGGACGCATTTTCATTCCCTTTGGCGAAGGCCGTTCATGTACGTTTCATATTTCAATATTTCAATATTCCCCGGTCCGTGTGCCAAAAAGAAAAATGGCTATCTGTTAAAGATATTCAAGAAATTTGGTAGTATTGAAGAAAAAACGTATTTTTGCGCATTAAAGAGTGAATAATATGTGTAAATTCTCAGAGTCAAACAAAGATAAGCTTGGCAATGCCTTGATTTATATGGCAGAGCGAGTGAAAGACCTCAGCAAGACTAAGGTCTTGAAACTGTTGTATCTCATGGAAGAGCGAATGGTTCTGAGATATCACATCCCGTTTCTGGCCATTCCCTACGAAGTGTGGCAAGCTGGTCCGGTAGCCAAAGACGTGTTTATCGACTTGTCTGACGGTCCTTATCTCTTGAAGGACTATATCAAGACAGAAAATCATCATATAGGCACATATATTACCCCTATCAAGCCATTCTGCGGCGATGAATTCTCGGAATGCGAGATAAGGATGATGAATGATATATTGCAGAAATATGGCATGATGACCGCTGCCGAACTGGTAGAGGAAACTCATAAGAAGGGGACGTTGTGGTACCGGGAGGCAAGTGAGAACGGCTTGCTGGAGGCTTTCCGGAATCACGAGTGTAATAATTCAGATTTGAAGATAGACTTCACGAAAGCCATGACGGCTTGCGCCGCTGAATTTTACCAGGAAAGTCTCGATTTTCATCAAACAGCCAATCACCTAAGCATCGCAGCTCATGTTTGAGGAAGGTAATCTGCTGTTGTTCCGTCCTTTTGTTTTTAAGAATGGGGCACTGCCCAAGGACAAGTTTTTCTTGGTGCTCGGGAATATGGATGGAGAATTGTTGTTGGCCAGTCTCCCCACGTCCAAAGACCATGTGCCTTCGGACATGGAGGTGAAGCATGGATGCCTGGACTTAGCGGAACGTTTTATTAACGTCTTTGTCTTTATGTCTGGTGAGGAAATAGCAGTTCGTGAAACTGGAGAGGTCTTTTCGTTCTCAAAGAACACTTTTGTCTATGGTGCAAATCTGGATGTATACAATGTGTCTCAGTTGGAACTGCAAGAGCGGTTGTCTCAAACAAGCATAGAACGGGTTGGTGTCTTAAAAGCGGAACTGCTGGCAGAACTAAAGGATTGTTTGGCAAACAGCCAAATGGTAAAAAATAAGTATCGCAAGATACTAAGACAATAGCTTTAAAAACAATCCGTGAGATCCGTGTGAGCTGTCCTTCGCCGCAAGGCGACCTTCCGTGTCTTCCGTGCCTTCCGTGTTCGAACCAAAAAGAGATCTGTGGGAGAAAATATTCGTTAGATTCGTGAAATTCGTGTTCGAACCTCAATAGCACCGAGCAGGTGCCCATCCGTGTAAATCCGTTCAATCCGTGTTCGAAACAAAAAACATAAAGTTATGAAATCTTACTTCACTCTGAAGCCCGGAGCCACCTTCTTCTTAGGCAGTTCCCGTACTCTCGTATATCATAAAGACGATGTGGAGTTCGTCTACAAGATAGGCGTAGGCGACAAAAAGTGTATCTATGCACATATTTACCTGTTGCCCGCCAGTGAAAACTCCCTGTTCCTTTATGCCGATTGGGGAGACTACTTCCATCACCTTAGTTCGATAACCGACAAGGAGCATTTCATGAATCTGATGAAGCGCCCTTGCCCCACCTTCGTCCAGATATGGACAGACGAGCATCCCGACAAAGTCACCATCATGTCGATGAATGGCGGCGTAACGATGGGTATAGGTATAGAGGTAACGGACATCAAATATCGTGAGGAAGCCCCCACCCAGATCCCCTTTATGTACGAAGTGACCGTGGCGGCAGGCAAGCTGGTAGATGCCAGCAACCAACTGTATTCCGAAATCTCCAAGCACTGTCCTTTGAAGCTATGGAAAGAACGACTCAAGGCAGTGTGGGGAGATGAGACAAGATAAACTGAAACAAAAGACAACTCATGATAGTTTTACCAGATACGACCACCTTTGATTCAAGCATACGCTTGGTGCAACTCGTAGGAGGAGTAACCAAGGCGAATATGCTGAAAGTGTGTGACAAACTCGACTTATACGTTAGTCCAAACTTGAAGAAGGACGAGACGGCTCGCCGGGTGGCACAGGAGCTGCTTGATAGTCCTATCGAAATATTGAGCAACCTCAACAAGCAAGAACTGCAAATCATAGACGAGTTTGTAAAGGGAGGTCCCAATACGTATGTTGTTCGCAAGATGCGCAAGACCCAGTACAAACTTCAGAAACTATACTTGGTTGCTACCTATTGCGATGAAGAAAAGCAGGAGTGGCACATGCTGATGCCCGATGAACTCCGAGAAGCCCTGGCTCAGGACTACAAGTTCTATTTGGATTTGGCAGAGAAAGGTCAGAAAGGGCCTACTGCGAAGCAGCTGCGCATGATGGATGCCATGAAACAGATTATGGGAGAATAAATTCTTAAAAAGATAATAAAAGAAGATTCACTTGAAGGCTTAACGTACCTAAAGTGACCGCTTACGTAGCAATGATTTTACGTTATGGCAAAATCAGTAAAAGTTAACTATATACTCAATCTCATCAATACGGGAACGCAGATGCTGTTCCCACTGATTACCTTTCCCTATGTCTGTAGGGTAATAGAGGCGGATGGTGTCGGACAGGTCAACTTCTTCCAGTCCATCATCAGCTATATCTCCCTCTTTACCTGCCTTGGCATACCCATGTATGCTATTAGGGAGATAGCAAGGGACAGGGATGACGTGGTGAAGATGAACCGGACGGCAGTGGAGATATTATTGTTGCACACGGCACTGACTCTCCTAGGATACGTCATCGTTGCCGTGCTCTGCTTCTTCGTTCCACAGATACAAGTTAATATCCCCCTATTCCTCATACTTAGCCTTACCATTTTCTTCACCGCCATAGGTTGCGAATGGTTTTACCAAGGGATAGAAGACTTCAAGTATATCACGATACGTGGACTTGTCATAAAGTTTGTTTCCGTGATATTACTCTTCATCTTTGTAAGAAGCAAGACCGACCTGTTGTATTATGGATGTTATATGGTATTCGGAGTGTTGGGTGGTAACATTTTCAATTTCTTCCGACTTCGCAAGTACATACACCGCAGGAACATCATTTTCTCTGAGCTACAAATCAAAAGGCATATCAAACCTGTTTTGAAGGTCTTTTCATTCTCTGTCGTGACGAGCATTTATTTACAGATGAATACTGTGCTGCTTGGCTTCTTGAAGAATGCGCTGGCAGTAGGATATTTCGTGTCTGCCACAAAAGTTACTCAGATGCTTATGGGAATAACTTCAAGTTTGGGAAATGTGATGATGCCGAGAGCCTCGCATTTGTTGGCAGAGAACAATGAGTCGGAATTTAATGCCTTGATTCAAAAGTCGTACGATTTTACGGTGGGCTTGGCTTTGCCTATAACAGTTGGCTTGATATTCTGTGCCCCCACTTTGATTTTGGTTCTTTGCGGCAACCAATTTCTACCATCAGTTCTTCCTTCTCAAATTATAGCACCTGTTATCTTGATGGTAGGAATCTCTGGTGTGTTTGGCATCCAGGTGCTTTACCCGAAAGGTAAGATAAACTTGGTTACGATTTGTTGTGGCATAGGAGCGCTGGCTAGCGTCTTGCTCAATTTTTGCCTGATACCGTTTTTCTCTTTTGTAGGAACCGCGGTGGCTTATTTAGGCGCAGAGATTGCGACAACCGTATCCATGTATTTCATTGGCAAGAAGTATATACCCATTGTGTGCCTGAAGCGGTCGCATCTCAATTATGTTTTAGGATGTGTTGTGATGGCGGTAGCACTCTATATGATAAGTAGCCTATCTCTAGCCCCTATTGCTATTCTTGTCCTCCAAGGATGTTGTGGCATATTGGCGTATTTTGTAGTACTGCTTGCTTGCAAGGACCAGTTCTTGCTTCAAATTCTGTCTAAACTTAAAAAGAGATGAAAAAACATATTGCTTGGATAGATGATGCCAAGACGTTGACGATGTTGCTCGTCATTATTGGACATTGTACTTATTACACAATAATGACTCCTTTTGGAGGCATTTCTCATTTTGAAGATGTCCCTTCATCTGAATCCTCTTATATGTGGAAACTATTGGGAATGATGGTAGCATTCATATATACGTTTCACATGCCATTGTTCATGCTACTAAGTGGAGCATGTTTCAGCCTTTCAATGAGGAGAGATTTAAGATACAAGGCACTGTTTCACAACAAAGCGAAACGATTATTGATACCGTTTCTTTACACTACATTGCTCGTTTCTATACCACTCAAATATTTTAGTGGTTATTATGATGCTTCGCCTCATGTCTTACACGACGTTATTTTGGGACAATTGCTATTGATGGGCAACTCGCACCTGTGGTTTGTGTTTAGCTTGTTCTGGATATTCATCTTCTATTACGGACTTTATTGCTTAAGGGTTGCGGACAAAAAATGTTTTTTGCCGTTTCTTGCAGGTCTCTCCATCGTGGCTACATACTTGAGCGGTAAGGGATATGAGTTTTTAGGGTTGACTGCATCCATGAAGTACTTGCTGTATTTTGCCATAGGATTCAAGTATTTGCATCGTCTTGATTCTGCAAAATGGGGGGGGCAAGTCCTGCTTGTCAATGTGTTATGTTATGTAGGACTGTTTTTGTTAAGTCATTTTATCGGAGATATAAATGTTTCAGCAATCAAGGTTTTTAGATATGTATTGTCGGTGGCAATGGCCATTTATGGTTCGTTGATAATGATACAAGTATCTAAGTGGTTCGGTCAAATAACGGCTATTACATCTAAGAGAATATACAAGTCTTTCGCCCACAACAGCTACGAACTTTATTTGTTCTCCGATCCTTTCAACTATGTGTTGGTCTTTCTTTTGTTCCAATTGCTTGGAGACTATATCATATTGTCCAATATGGGACCGATACTTTCTTTCAGTGTTAGATTCTTCGGTACCATCATTTTCGCATTCGGTGTGATATGGATAAAGAACAAGATAAGACATTTTTGTAGTACGAAACGATAATATTTAATAACCATCTTCTTAGTCTAAAATGTCAAATTCAAGAAATCTTTCCATCGACTTGGTCAAGGTTGTGGCTATGTTGGGAGTGATGTGCCTGCATACAGAGATGAGCTTTTACGAGAATCTTATTGCCCAATGCCTGTATATGTCAGGTGTCATATCCATTCCCTTGTTCTTCATGGTGAGCGGCTATTTGCTCTATGGGAAGAAACCTGTAGGCTTTGACTATTCCGTCAGAAAAATATGGGGCATATTGCGATTTGTCCTGATAGTAGCCTCTTTCTTTTGGCTCCTGACTGGTGTGAGGCACGGAGAACCTTATCTGAGGTACGTCATCGGCGGCTTTTTGCAAAAAGGACAATTGGGGCTATTTTGGTACTTTGGG
The DNA here is from genome assembly GCA_963657075.1 of bacterium. Taxonomy (GTDB): domain Bacteria; phylum Bacteroidota; class Bacteroidia; order Bacteroidales; family Bacteroidaceae; genus Prevotella. The sequence goes on from CAVKLF010000095.1 coordinate 5,516, forward strand.
GCAATGATGATTCTGTATGCCCTCTTGCCCATATCGCAACGGATTTATAATGGGCATCCCAGAACTTTCATCGCATTGACGGTTGGTCTTGGAGTTTTGGCAAATGCGATATTTGCAGCCAATTTCTTGGATATCCATATTGAGAACAGAACGATACAAACTTTCCGATTGTGGAATTGGCTGTTTTACTTCAATCTCGGTGGAATCGTGAGACGTTATCATGTTAAGTCGAATGCTAAAGTGGTGATTTTGTTATTTGTGGCAAATTACCTTTTCCAGTATTTCCTTACGCCCATGATGCCCACTGTGTATTGTGAGTACTTTTATGGCTTTATGCCTGTGATGGCACTGTGCCTCTTTATCTTTGCTTATTTGTCACAAGTGGATGAAAGCAAGTTGAAACACATTGTGGGGGGGCAAAATTGTTCCTTCCCTGCTATGTCCTTCACATCTTTGTGATAGGAAAGACTGAACCTCTTTTCCATCAGTATGTTTATAGTCTGTTTCCATTCTCAGCCCCATTACATTGGGTATTGGTGGCAGCCATAACCATGACTCTCTCATGGATAATTTTGAAGATACCTTACATGGACAAGGTCTTTAAGATATAGTGAATCAATTCATGCCTCGTTTGTAATCATTTATACTTAAATGAAAATGAAGAACAATAACTACCAATACGACTATCTCATCGTCGGCTCCGGTCTCTTCGGAGCCACGTTCGCCCACCTCGCCCACAAGCAGGGCAAGAAGTGCCTAGTCATTGACAAGAGGCCCCACCTCGGCGGCAACATCTATTGCGAGCACATTGAGGGCATCAATGTGCATAAGTATGGCGCACATATCTTCCATACCTCCAACAAGAAGGTGTGGGAGTTCGTCAACTCCATCGTGGAGTTCAACCGCTATACCAACTCACCAGTAGCCAATTACAAGGGCAAACTCTACAACCTGCCCTTCAACATGAACACCTTCTACCAGATGTGGGGTGTCACCACGCCCGAGGAGGCGCAGGCGAAGATTGACGAGCAAAAGCGAGAATATAGTGAAGTGTTAAGAGTGAAGAACGAAGAATCAGGGTTGCCGAACGAGCCTCATAACCTGGAGGAACAGGCGATGCTGTTAGTAGGCAAGGACATCTACGTGCGACTCATTAAGGGCTATACCGAGAAACAGTGGGGGCGCAAATGCACCGACCTGCCAGCCTTCATCATCAAGCGACTGCCCGTGCGCCTCGTCTTCGACAACAACTATTTCAATGACAAGTACCAGGGCATCCCCGTGGGTGGCTACAATAAGCTCATCGACGGACTGCTCGAAGGCATCGGGACCCAGACGAACGTGGACTTCTTCGAAGATCGCGCCCATTGGGAGAGCATCGCCGACAAAATCGTCTTCACCGGCAAGATCGACGAGTTCTACGACTACCGCTTCGGAAAGCTGAACTATCGCACCGTGCGTTTCGAGACCGAGGTCATCGACAAACCCAACTACCAGGGCAATGCCGTGGTGAACTATACCGAGCGAGAAATCCCCTATACCCGCGTCATCGAGCACAAGCACTTCGAGATGTTCGGGCAGGAGGTCTACGACTGCCCCAAGACCGTTATTTCCAAGGAATACTCCACGGAGTGGAAGGACGGCATGGAACCCTACTATCCCGTAAACGACGAGCAGAACTCCGCTCTCTACGCCCAGTACAAGGCATTGGCGGACCAGGAGGAGAACGTCATCTTTGGCGGCAGGCTGGCGGAATACAAGTACTACGACATGGCGCCCACTGTGGAGAGGGCGATGGGTTGGTTCTGATTAGCTTGGTCTTTACGGATTTCGCAAGTTAAAAAAGACAGAATAAATCGGGGCAGGAATAATTGTCTCATTTTTCCCTGGATTTACTTGGTGGTTAGGATAAAAAAGCGTATCTTTGCCATCGAATTCAAAACTTACGATTATGGCAA
>CAVKLF010000096.1:0-7433 GCA_963657075.1 bacterium
GTAATGTCAAACTTTGGAAAGAAAAGAACCTGCGCAAAAATCCAATGATTAAGCGGAGGAACATACTTTGTGCTTAAAAGTGGGTACATCAAATTGGACAGCCTAGTATAAAAGTATAGGTGTAGATAAGTAAAAAATGATGAATTAAAAACAAGTATTAGATGATGGAAAAAGAATTCGAAGATTATTGGCAGATGCATCAAAGGCGGTTGATTCTGAATGCTCCTCGTGAGTTGCGAGATGAGTATACGGAGTCGACGAAGCTGGATACTCCATTGGATTGGATTTGTTTTGTGCTCCCCGTAGCATTGGGCATCTTTTTGCAGCCTTATTTACATATAGAGAGTGAGATGCTCTCCTGGGCGGTCATCGTGTTGGTAGTGGTAGTCGCCTTCGTCTTGTTGCAAATGGTAAAACCTTTCTTGCAGAAGAAAAAATCCCCTTCTCAGGCTGTGGAGCAGATCAAGAAGTATTATTATGACAGGTACAAGAAATTTGGGTTAGACAAGGTGGAGCCTTGGCAATAAGGCTCCTATACAATCATGAAGTCGCTCATCACATCGTCTGAGATGTAGAGCCCTTTGCGTGTGAGGGATAATCTGCCATCTCTGATTTTCATCAGTCCTCGGTCGATATGCTTCTGGGCTTCGACCTTTAGTCTTAGGGTTAGTGTGGAACCAAATTCTTGTTGCATGTGTTTGATACTTATGCCATCGCTCGTGCGTAGTGCGGTGGTAATGAGGTCGTTGTAGCGAGTTCTTAAATCGAGTGTCTCACCCTCGGAAGGGCGAATGCCTTGGTCTATTTTCTTGATATATTCCTGAATGTTGTCCACGTTCCAACTTCTTATTGCCTTTATGCTTTCCTCTCCTTCATCGTCTGTAAAAACTTCATCGGTCTTGATTCTTTTGTAAGAATGGGCGGCAGCTCCGAGTCCTACATAAGGTATTTCGTGCCAGTAGCTACTATTGTGGCGCGAACGGCAGCCGGGACGGGCGAAGTTGCTAATCTCGTAATGCTCGTAGCCAGCTTGGGTAAGCGTCGAGATGAGGGTCTCATACATCTTACGGCTTGTTTCCTCGTCGATTTCCGTGATCTTTCCTTGGTCGAGTAGGCGATAGAGGGTGGTGCCTTGCTCATACATCAGACTATAGGCTGAGATATGCTCCACATTCTGATGAATGGCTTCCTGGATGTCGTCTTTCCATTCGTCGAGGGTTTCGCCAGGAAATCCGAATATGAGGTCGATGCTGATGTTATGGATGCCGATGTTGCGCAGTCTTTGTACGGCAACTTTTACATCCTCGGCATGGTGGCGGCGATGAAGAAAGTGTAGTCGCTCGTTGCTGAAGGTCTGTGCTCCCATGCTGATACGGTTGACGGGAAGCTGTTGTAATGTCTCGCAAAAATCTTCGGTTACATCATCTGGATTGCACTCCATCGTAATCTCCATTCCGTCGAAAATATCCCAGCCATTTAATTCTTCGTTCTTCCCTCTTTGTTCTTCCCTTACCAAGTAATTCTTGATGCTTTCGAAAAGTCGTACAATCTGTTTGCCCGAAAGCATGCTAGGGGTGCCGCCTCCGAGGTAAATAGTCTTGATATGTTCTCCTTCCCCGATTTCCGAAGCGAGGGGCCGTAGCTCCATCTCCTTACCTAGCGCATCTATATAAGCATTGCGCAGCTTTAGTGAAGTGGTGCTGTAGAATCCGCAATAGATGCAGCGGCTCTCGCAGAATGGGATATGAATATAAAGTCCTGCCATGTTAGCTTTTTTCTCCTAGCTCTTTATATATAATAAGGTGTAACCTTCAAAATGAGTCTTAACAAGATGCAAAATTACTAATATGTTTTAAATTATCGCATATTTTTGCCAGAAAAGTTTGTGTATATGTTATTTTTTTCGTAACTTTACAAGCATGAAACCAAGTCCCTTGTTTGGGGCAAGGTAATATGGAAGAAACAACTAACAATTTATAAGTATAATCCTTAAAATCTATAAGCGTCATGAGAGTATATCAGACTAATGAGATTAAGAACATCGCATTGCTGGGCAGTGCGGGTAGCGGCAAGACTACACTTGCCGAAAGTATGTTATTTGAAGCAGGCATCATCAAACGTAGAGGCTCTGTAGAAGCGAAGAATACGGTGAGTGACTACTTCCCTGTAGAGTTGGAGTATGGCTACTCTGTGTTTCCTACCGTTTTTCATGTGGAGTGGAACAACAAGAAACTCAATATTATCGACTGCCCTGGTAGCGACGATTTCGTAGGCGGTGCCATCACATCGCTAAACGTTACCGATCAGGCAGTAATCCTTATCAACGGTCAGTATGGCCCCGAGGTGGGCACGCAGAATAACTTCCGTTATACCGAGAAGTTGAACAAGCCTGTCATCTTCCTTATTAACCAGCTCGACTCCGACAAGTGCGACTTCGACAACATCATCACTTCGATGAAGGAAATCTATGGTCCTAAATGCGTACAGATACAATATCCTATCCAGACCGGTTCTGGCTTTAATGCTCTCATAGACGTCTTATTGATGAAAAAATATTCCTGGAAGCCAGAGGGCGGTGCTCCTATCATCGAGGATATTCCTGAGGAAGAGATGGAGAAGGCAATGGAACTGCACGCTGCGCTCGTGGAGGCTGCCGCTGAGAACGATGAGGGACTGATGGAGAAATTCTTCGAGAGCGAGAGCTTGACAGAGGACGAACTACGTGAGGGTATCCGCAAGGGATTGGTTACTCGCAGCATCTTCCCTGTGTTCTGCGTATGTGCAGGCAAGTCGATGGGCGTACACCGACTGATGGAGTTCTTGGGCAATGTGGTGCCTTTCGTAAGCGAAATGCCTAAACTGCATAATACACGTGGCGAGGAAATCGTACCAGACAGCGCAGGTCCTGAGAGTATATATTTCTTCAAAACAGGTATGGAACCTCATATCGGTGAGGTAAGTTACTTCAAGGTGATGAGTGGTGCTATCAAGAGCGGCGACGACCTGACCAATGCTGACCGTGGCTCTAAGGAGCGCATCGGACAGATTTATGCATGTGCAGGTGCCAATCGTGTAGCCGTAGAACAACTCAATGCTGGCGACATCGGTTGTACTGTGAAGTTGAAGGACGTGAAGACTGGCAATACCCTCAATGGCAAGGGTGCAGAGTGGCGTTTCGACTTTATTAAATATCCTAATCCTAAATACTCTCGTGCTATCAAGGCAGTCAATGCACAGGATACTGAAAAACTGATGGCGGCCCTCCTCAAGATGCGCCAGGAAGACCCTACGTGGGTTGTGGATCAGAGCAAGGAATTGCGCCAGGTAATCGTAAGAGGACAGGGTGAGTTCCATCTCCGTACCTTGAAGTGGCGCTTGGAGAACAATGAGAAACTCAATGTTGCCTTCGAGGAGCCTCGTATCCCATATCGTGAGACCATCACCAAGAAGGCTCGTGCCGAATATCGGCACAAAAAGCAGAGTGGTGGCGCAGGCCAGTTTGGTGAGGTTCATCTCATCGTGGAGCCATATGCTGAGGGCATGCCAGACCCAACGTCTTTCACATTCAACGGACAGGAGTTTAAGATGAATATCAAGAGCCGTGAGGAAGTGCAGCTGGAGTGGGGTGGTAAACTCGTATTCCTCAACTCTGTGGTAGGTGGAGCCATCGACGCTCGATTCATGCCAGCCATCCTGAAGGGTATCATGGACTGTATGGAGCATGGACCTCTTACCGGCAGCTATGCTCGCGATGTACGTGTTATCGTATATGATGGCAAGATGCACCCAGTAGATAGTAATGAACTTTCATTCATGCTGGCTGCTCGCCATGCCTTCAGCGATGCCTTCAAGCAGGCTGGTCCTAAGATTTTGGAACCTATCTACGATTTGGAGGTTTATGTACCTGCCGACTTTATGGGCGATGTGATGAGCGACCTGCAGGGACGCCGTGCCCTCATAATGGGTATGGATAGCGAGGCAGGCTATCAGAAGCTTGGCGCCAAGATTCCTCTCAAGGAACTTGCCAACTATTCCATCTCGCTCAGTTCGTTGACCGGTGGTCGTGCTTCGTTCACTACCAAGTTTGCTAGCTACGAGCTTGTACCTGCCGATATTCAGGGCAAGTTGATAGCCGAGCACGAAGCAGAGTTGGCTAAGGAGGAAGACTAAGGCTTTGATTCTTTTAAAGTAAATACTCTCTTATATAAATTAAAATTATGTTGATATGACCATGGGGTGACGTACATGTGATATGTATGTCACCTCTTTTATTTTTATACTGCATGTCACCTTCTGTAGATGTATATTTGATATGGAGTTATGTTTGCATATGGAATTATTTCGTAAAGATTGTGTTAAAACGGGTGAACTTACAATAATTAATTAACGTTTTTGTGTTAACTAATTAATAAAAATCCTATCTTTGCCCCCATGAAAAAGAAGACGATTTGGACTATAGCGATTATCATGGGCTTTTCGTTCCTGGCTTTGCTATTCTTGCAATTGGGGTACATTCAAGAAATGGTGGAGATGAAAAAGGAGCAGTTTGACGAATCGGTCAACAGAGCCTTATATCAAGCTTCAAGAAACTTGGAGCTTAATGAGACTTTACGTTATCTCGAAAAAGACGTGAACGAGACAGAACGTAAGGCTGCCCAGAAAGACTCCATGGGCACTCGCAGCGGACAGCTTGACGGCACCGTACAGCAGTCGCATCAGTATTCGGTGGTAGGTAAAGATGGCACGGTATACTCTTCGTTTGAACTGAAGACGATAGCCACCAATCCTGCGAATACGCCAAAGGCTATGATATTGCGTAGCGACAAGAATTCGCTTACCGAGACACAGAAGTCTTTACAGGAAATCGTAAAAAACCGCTATGTCTATCAGAAGGCACTGCTCGACGAGGTAGTCTATAGCATCCTTTACTCGGCATCGGACAAGCCTTTGAAGGAGCGTATTAACTTCAAGCAGCTCGACCAAGACCTGAAGGCGGAGATGATGAATAATGGCATCAATATTCCCTACCACTTTACCGTAACCACACAGGATGGGCGAGAGGTATATCGCTGTCCAGATTATAGTGACGAAGGTGAGGAGTACAGTTATTCGCAGGTGCTTTTCAGAAATGACCCACAGGCCAAGATGGGGGTGGTGAGAATCCACTTCCCAGACATGAACAGTTACATTTTCTCCAGTGTGCGCTTCATGATACCGAGTATTATCTTCACCCTGGTGTTGCTGATAACGTTTATCTTCACGATTGTGGTCATCTTCCGTCAGAAGAGATACACGGAAATCAAGAACGACTTTATCAACAATATGACCCATGAATTGAAGACACCTATTGCAAGCATCAGTCTGGCTGCTCAGATGCTCAACGACCCGTCGGTTAGCAAGAGCGAGCAGATGCAGAAGCATTTGGGTGGTGTTATCAACGATGAGTCTAAACGTCTTCGTTTCTTGGTAGAAAAGGTATTGCAGATGAGTATGTTCGACCGTAAGAAGGCGGTCTTCAAGAAGAAGCAACTCGACCTCAATGAGATGGTGGAGAACATCGCCAACTCGTTTACGCTTCGAGTGGAACACACGGGCGGAAAAGTCTATACAGACATCGAGGCTATCGACTCTAGTATCTACGTAGATGAGGTGCATTTCCAAAATGTCATCTTCAACCTAATGGACAATGCTGTGAAGTACTGCAAGCCAGACGAGCCGCTCAATATTACGATGAAGACTTGGAACGATGAACAGCATCTCTACCTCTCCATCTCCGATACAGGTCTTGGCATGAAGAAGGAGAACTTGAAGAAGATTTTCGAAAAGTTCTATCGAGTACATACAGGTAATGTGCACGATGTAAAGGGATTCGGACTAGGACTTGCTTACGTGAAGAAGGTGGTAGACCTACATGAAGGCGAAATCAAGGTAGACAGTGAGTTGGGCAAGGGTACAACCTTTACCATTAAACTACCAGTAATACATGATTAAGTGAAGAGTAAAGAACGAAGAACGAAGAGTGAAGAGTGAAGAGTGAAGAGTGAAGAATCAAGCAGCCATGTCAATTCAACATTCAACATTCAACATTCAACACTCAACACTCAACATTCAACATTAAAAAGCGAATATTAATAATTAAAACGATAAAGATTATGGAAGAGACAATTAAAATCTTGCTTTGCGAGGACGATGAGAACTTGGGAATGTTGCTCCGCGAATATTTGCAGGCAAAGGGGTATACTACTACTTTGTGCGCAGATGGTGAGATCGGTTTCAGAGAGTTTACCAAGAATAAGTTTGATATCGCAGTGCTCGACGTGATGATGCCAAAGAAAGATGGTTTTACATTAGCATCTGAGATTCGTCAGCAGAACGCCGACATGCCTATCGTATTCTTGACAGCCAAGACCTTGAAGGAAGATATCTTGGAAGGCTTCAAGATAGGTGCCGACGATTATATTACTAAGCCATTCTCTATGGAGGAGTTGGTGTTCCGTGTAGAGGCTATCCTTCGCCGAGTACGTGGCAAGAAGAGCAAGGAGTCTACCTTATATCACATTGGTAGATTTACCTTCGATACTCAGAAACAACTCTTGACCATCGGTGATAAACAGACCAAACTTACCACCAAGGAAAATGAACTCCTCGCTCTGCTCTGCGCTCACTCTAATGAGATATTGCAGCGCGACTTCGCCCTGAAGACCATCTGGATAGACGACAACTACTTCAATGCTCGCTCAATGGACGTTTATATAACCAAGCTTCGTAAGCACTTGAAGGATGATGACCAGATTGAGATTATCAATATCCACGGTAAGGGCTATAAGCTCATCGTGCCTAATGAGGAATAAAAAGTGAACTTCGGTTCGGGAGAAATAGAACTGCATCTATTCGAGAAAAACAAGAAGGGGGTAAGCACGAAAAGCTTATCCCCTTTTCATTGAGTACACAAAACCGGCGATACCTGCCAGGATGAGGAAGATGCCTGCGAAGAGAGGCAGGTTATCCTTGATGCCCATGGCGAAGCTTGCAGCCAGTAATAGTACACCAAGCACAATAAACGTCATTCCCATAGAAGGGAGGGCGCGAAATGATTTTTTAAGTCTATTGTTTCTCATTTTTTATATAGTATTTATTTTCATTCTGTAGATTCGATTTTGTCCTCCGTATGCCTATAAATAATAGGTATTTAGAGCTAAATCCCTCCTCTAATCCTTAAAAAAAGAGAAAAGAAGTCGATATTTGCTGCAAAAGTACAAAAAATATTTGGTTATTTGAAGAAAAAGCAGTACTTTTGCACCGCAATTTGCGAAAAGGGTGTTTTTGGACATCATTTCTGCGGAAAGCAAGAGAATTTATTAATAACATTTTTAATTATCACAAAGTAGTATGAATCAATACGAAACCGTTTTCATTTTGACTCCCGTTTTGTC
>CAVKLF010000097.1:0-7348 GCA_963657075.1 bacterium
CCTTCTCGGCTATCTCGTTGATGATGCCTTTACGATCTCCGTCCAACTTGTCCAGTTGGAGCAACTTCTTCATCTTGCCGTAGTCGGTTTTGGTATTGGGGTCTATCATCTGCCGGGGTGCTTTTCCTTCATCCATGTAGTTGCGGAGATAATAGAGCACCATGTCGCAGTTGAACACCTTGCTCTGTGTCATCAAGGCATTTTCCGAGAAACAGTAGTTGTCGTACCACGGCTTCATGTCGGCGATGATAGCCTCCACGTCGGCGTCTGGGCGTATCTTTCCCGTCTCCTTGTAATATACTATCATGTCGCGCACATCCTCTGTGGAGAAACCGAGCATCTGGTTGAAGGCGGGCTTGGTGGAGATATGCCATCCGATGTTAAATCCACTGGTCAGGTCATCGAGAGTGACAGGACTCACTCCCGTCATGAAGATGCGGTCGAACATGCCCTTGAACAACTTGAAAATATCACGATAGAAACCGCTGGCGTGGGTAAGTGCCCAATACACCTTCTCGCCATGCTCGTTGAGTACAATGTTGGTGAAATTATCATATTCGTCGATGATGAGATAGAGCTTGTAACCTCTTTTCGCCACCTCCGCATTGATCAGGTTCAACTTACTCCTCGCAGTGGTTGAATCCTTCACCTTCTGCACAAATTCCTCACTATAATATTGGCTGTAGCTCTCTATGAAACTGTCAAGAATGATATTACAGTAGTCATTGAAACATTCCTGCAGCACATCGATATTCCCACCAATCCTCGAGAAGTCGAAATACAACACCTGAAACTTTCCTTGGTCTTCCGTGGGATGCGATCCTATCCAGAGATTGCCAAACAACTCCTCGAACCGCCCTTTCATGTTGATGTCGTAGTAAGCCCGCAACATGTTGATGAAAAGGCTCTTGCCGAAACGGCGCGGACGGATAAAGAACAAGGCATCCGCCTCATCCTCCAACTTGGGTATATACATGGTCTTGTCCACGTAATACTGGTTACGCTCTATGATATCTACGAAATTAGACACCCCATATGGTATTCTCTTAGCCTTTCCCATCATTCTAAATCTTTGTTGTTCAAGCTCTTAACTTCAGTCTTTCCACTTCAGATTTCTAACTTAATTGAAATCTTGCAGCCTGCTCCTGAATATAGGCGGCATCCTCGAAGTAGTCGATGCGCATGGCCTTGCGAACCTCGTCCATGGTCTGGGCGGCAAACTCACGGGCATCATCGCTGCCCTTCTTCAAGATATTGAACACCTCGGGGATGTCCTGCTCAAACTCATGTCTGCGCTGGCGGATAGGGTCGAGCATCTTGTTGATTACGCTGTTGAGGAACTTCTTGCAGGTACCATCACCGATGCCACCCTTCACATACTGCTCCTTCAGCTCGTCGAGAGTCTTGAACTCAGGCCAGAACTCGGCGAAGTCCTCGGGGGTAGAGAAGGCTTCCATATAGGTGAAGACGGCATTGCCCTCCAAATGTCCAGGTTCGTCCATACTCATGCGAGGCTCGCCGTTCGACATCTTCTTCACTTTCTTCCATACGGTCTTCTCGTCGTCGCTCAGATAGATGCAGTTGCCGAGGCTCTTGCTCATCTTTTCCTTGCCGTCGGTTCCCGGCAAGCGGCGGCACACGGCGTTCTCGGGGAGCATGATCTCTGGCTCCACCAGTACGGGGGCGTATGTCTGGTTGAAACGGCGCACCAGCTCGCGCGTCACCTCCAGCATTGGCTCCTGGTCCTCGCCGGCAGGCACGGTAGTAGCCTTGAAGGCGGTGATGTCGGCTGCCTGGCTCACGGGGTAACAGAAGAAGCCAAGCGGAATGTTGGCCTCGAAGTTGCGCATCTTGATCTCGGTCTTCACCGTGGGGTTGCGCTGCACGCGCGATACGGTGATGAGGTTCATCAGATAGGTAGTCAACTCTGCCAACTCGGGGATGCGGCTCTGGATATAGAGCGTGCATTTGGCAGGGTCGAGACCTGCCGAGAGATAGTCGAGCGCCACCTCGATGATGTTCTGGCGAATCTTCTCCGGATTGTCCGCGTTATCGGTCAAGGCCTGTACATCGGCCATGAATACGAACATCTTGTCGAAGTCGCCTGCGTTCTGAAGCTGAACTCGGCGCTGCAATGAGCCAATGTAGTGGCCCATGTGGAGCTTACCTGTGGGACGGTCGCCCGTCAATATTATCTTTCCCATTATAGTACGAATTTCATTAATTTGGTGCAAAGGTACAATAAAAAAGCGAGAATCTATAATAAATGAGGGCAAAAATACAAAAAACAATAGCTACCATAACTTCAGCCCAACTATGCGCATCATTTGAACCACCAGCAAAAGTTGGTGGGAAAAGACCGCACACCGCACAAAAACGCCGTAACAAGCTGACTACAACCGCATTGCAACAGTGCGGTGTAACTCTCACACCGCACAACACCGCACAACACCACACAACACTGCACTTGTCACGACCCAGATGCCAAGAAAAATGAAGGCAGTGCGGTGTAGTGCGGTGTAGTGCGGTGTGGCGGCAACACCGCACAACGGCGAACCAACTGAATCACAACAAGTTACAATACATTCAGTGCGGTGTGCGGTCAAAATGAACAAAAGCTCTCGGCTTACTGTATAAGCAGATAGAGCTGGCTATCTTCCTAAGATATACATCCTGTCTCAGATGGATAGTCTGCCTGTCCTAGGCAGACAGTGTGTCTTAGTTACTAAGAAAAAGCGAGGTTTCTAGTCTTGAAGACCTAGGAACCTCGTTTTTCATCTTATTATCGTATTTTCTAGAACTCTGCGTTCTTAGGGGTACGTGGGAATGGAATCACGTCGCGGATGTTCTGCATACCGGTTACGAAGAGTATCAAACGCTCGAAACCGAGACCGAAACCTGCATGTGGACATGAGCCATACTTGCGAGTGTCGAGATACCACGCCATATCCTTCATTGGGATGTTGCGCGCCTCAATCTCGCCCATCAACTTGTCGTAGCTTTCCTCACGCACGGAGCCACCGATAATCTCACCTATCTGTGGGAACAACACATCGGTGCCCTGAACGGTCTGTCCGCTCTTGCCACCGAATCCACTTTCCTCCTCGTCTATCTTCATGTAGAAAGCCTTGATAGCCTTAGGATAGTTGGTCATGATGACTGGCTTCTTGAAGTACTCCTCTACCAAGTAGCGCTCGTGCTCTGAGGCCAAGTCGTCGCCCCACTCGCATGGGAACTCAAACTTCTTGCCCTTGGCAATCGCCTCCTGAAGGATGCGGATACCCTCGGTATATGGAAGATGGACAAACTCGGAGGCGAGCACCCCCTGAAGGCGCTCTATCAATCCCTTGTCAATCATCTTATTGAGGAACTCAAGATCGTCCTTGCAGTTGTCCAAAGCCCAACGGATACAGTACTTGATGAAGTCTTCCTCTAATTCCATCAATCCGTCCATATCCAAGAATGCCACCTCTGGCTCTATCATCCAGAACTCAGCCAAGTGACGAGGTGTATTACTGTTCTCTGCACGGAAAGTAGGTCCGAAGGTGTAGATGGCACCGAGAGCGGTAGCACCCAGCTCGCCCTCCAACTGGCCAGATACAGTCAATGAAGTCTGCTTGCCAAAGAAGTCGTCAGAGTAGTCGATCTTGCCATCCTCACCCTTCTTCAGGTTGTAGAGGTTCTTGGTCGTTACCTGGAACATCTGACCGGCACCCTCGCAGTCGCTGGCGGTAATGAGAGGTGTGTTGAAATAGAAATAGCCATGCTCATGGAAGTAAGTATGGATAGCCATCGCCATATTGTGACGAATACGCATCACAGCACCGAAGGTATTGGTACGGAGGCGGAGATGAGCATACTGGCGCATGTACTCAAAGCTCTGTCCCTTCTTCTGCATAGGATAATCGGTGCCGCAGAGACCATAAATCTCAAGACTCTCGCACTGAATCTCCACGCTCTGACCTTTACCAAGGCTCTTCACCAAAGTACCTGTGGCACTGATGCACGCACCAGTAGTAATCTGTCGGAGCTGATTCTCATCGACCTTGGATGGGTCGACTACTATCTGAATATTATTAATAGTAGAACCATCGTTAAGAGCGATAAAATCGACTGCTTTGCTACTACGATGGGTACGAACCCATCCCTTTACATTCACGATTGAGTCGTAAGCTGTGCTTTTGAGAGCGTCTACGACTTTAGTTCTTTTTATCTTTTCCATTCACGTTAATGTTTTATATTTAATGTTGAATGTTTAATTATAAAGAGTAATGCTCAATGTCGTTGTCAAACATTAAACATTACTCATCAAACATTATTCGAAAGCACCCATACGGAGCATATCCACTTCCTTCTCAGTAAGGAAACGCCAGTCGCCACGACGAAGGTTCTTCTTGGTCAAGCCAGCAAACTGCACACGGTCGAGCTTGGTTACACGATAGCCGAGACTCTCGAAGATACGACGTACGATACGGTTCTTGCCGCTGTGAATCTCGATACCTACCTGAGCTTTATCGCGCTCGTCAGCATACTCCACAGCATCGGCTTTGATTTCGCCATCCTCCAGTTCGATACCATTGCGAATCTGCTCCAAATCGTGAGCGGTAACGTTCTTGTCGAGGTGTACATGGTATACCTTCTTCTTCAGGAACTTAGGGTGAGTGAGCTTAGAAGCCAAGTCTCCATCATTGGTCAAAAGAAGTACACCAGTAGTATTTCGGTCGAGACGGCCTACTGGATAAATACGCTCTGGGCATACATCCTTTACTAGGTCCATCACGGTCTTGCGCTGCTGAGGGTCATCACTTGTAGTCACGTAATCCTTTGGCTTATTGAGCAATACATACACTTTCTTCTCCAAGGAAACAGGTGCATCATGGAACTTCACCTCATCTGTTCGAAGTATCTTGGTACCCAACTCGGTAACGACCTCACCATTTACAGTTACCACACCTGCCTGGATAAACTCATCAGCCTCACGGCGAGAGCATACACCAGCATTGGCCAGGAACTTGTTCAAGCGCAATGGCTCTGTTGGATCGATATTTTCCTCCTTATATTCGATACGCTTCTTCAAGCTATACTTTGCATTTGGATCGTAATCGGCGCTGTGCTGACGATAGCCGCCACGATTGTTACCAAAACCAGCACGATTGTTATTATTGCCATAGCTACCACGGTTGTTGCCGTAGCCACCATGCTGAGGACGACCATAACCACCGCCACGATTGTTGCCATAGCTACTACCCTGTGGACGACCATAGCCGCCACGGTTCTGGTAACCACCATGCTGAGGACGGCCATAGCCACCCTGCTGACGTGGCTGGTAGCCAGCATTGTTCTGCTGCTCATCATCACCCTCTGCATTACCATTGTAACGAGGGCGATAGCCGTTCTGTGGACGAGACTGATAACCTCCCTGCTGAGGACGACCATAGCCGCCACGGCTCTGGTAACCTCCTTGCTGAGGACGACCATAACTGCTACGATTTGCATTATAGCCACTACGGCTCTGATATCCACCATACTGTGGACGATCTGAGTTTCCGCTCTGCAAACCTGCGCCGAAGCCCTCTGGGCGAAAGCCGCCATCATTACTGTTTCTTTCTCCATCATAAGGGCGATGACTGCTGATACGAGGACGCTGCGAGCGACCTACTGGGCGATAGTTTTTCTGATAACCTCCTGTTGGGTTGTAGCCCTCACGGGTGTTCTCACTCTCAGACGATTGACTCTGAGGATTGTTTTCGAATTCTGAATCCATTTTCTTAATTACTTAAATTAGCCTCACGGCTGGGTTAATAAATCTGTTATTATTATATTCCTGTATAATTGCTAGGAGTGATAGCCATCAACTCCGCCTTCACACTGTCGTTCACATCCAATCCCTGGATAAACTCGTGGATGGTCTCCTCCGTCATGTGCTTATTGGTACGAGTCAAAGCCTTTAGCGCCTCGTATGGATGAGGATAAGCCTCACGACGCAAAATGGTCTGGATAGCCTCAGCCACGACAGCCCAAGTGTTATTGAGGTCTTCCTGCAACTTCTCCTCATGCAGGATGAGCTTGCGCAGTCCCTTCAAGGTACTCTGGATAGCAATGACACTATGACCAAGAGGCACACCGATATTGCGAAGCACAGTACTGTCTGTCAAGTCTCGCTGCAAACGGCTCACTGGCAACTTTTGTGCTAAGAACTGCAAGATAGCATTGGCGATGCCAAGATTGCCCTCACTATTCTCATAGTCGATAGGATTCACCTTATGAGGCATAGCACTGGAGCCTACCTCACCCGCCTTGATCTTCTGCTTGAAGTACTCCATGGAAATATACATCCAGAAGTCGCGATCCAAGTCGATGATGATGGTATTGATACGGCGTATGGCATCAAAGACAGCTCCCAGGCAATCGTAATTGCTTATCTGAGTGGTATACAGCTCACGCTCCAGACCGAGTTTCTCGCTTACAAACTTATTGCCGAAAGCACGCCAATCGTACTGCGGATAAGCTACATGATGCGCATTGTAGTTGCCTGTGGCACCACCAAATTTGGCTGTCATCTTGCAAGCCTTCAAAGAGTTGAGCTGTTCGGTAAGACGATAAACAAACACCATGATTTCCTTTCCGAGGCGAGTAGGCGAAGCCGGCTGGCCATGAGTCTTTGCCAACATAGGCACATCTTTCCACTCATCGGCATAAGTCTGGAGTTGTGCTATCAACTCCTCTACCTGAGGATAGAACACATCCTCAAGAGCCTCCTTGATAGAGAGTGGCACACTGGTATTATTGATATCCTGAGAGGTCAATCCGAAGTGAATAAACTCCTTGTAGTTATCCAAGCCTCCTATCTTGTCAAACTCTTCCTTGATAAAATACTCTACAGCTTTCACATCGTGATTGGTAACCTTCTCGATGTCTTTGACACGCTGAGCCTCATTCTCGTCGAAGTTACGATAGATGTCACGCAGGCGCTCAAACAAATTCTTGTCGAACGAAGCCAACTGTGGCAAAGGTAACTCGCATAAAGTAATGAAGTACTCTATCTCTACACGCACACGATAACGAATGAGAGCATACTCTGAAAAATAATTGGCAAGTTGCTCAGTTTTTCCTCTGTAACGACCATCAACAGGTGATATGGCAGTCAATAAATCTAAATTCATAACAATACGTATTATATATAGGGTGCAAAGTTAATGAATTCATACGAAAAAACAGAGAAAATGGAAAACTTTTAGATTTAATTAAAAGAAAAAGGTCTCTCAACATTCGTTGAAAGACCTTTTTTCTTTTGTGGGCGTTGACGGATTCGAACCGCCGACCCTCTGCTTGTAAGGCAGATGCTCTA
>CAVKLF010000098.1:0-7297 GCA_963657075.1 bacterium
GACACCGTGGGCGACACCTACGAGTTCCTGATGCAGATGTACGCCTCGAAGGCTGGCAAGAGCGGCGGCGAGTTCTTTACGCCACAGGAGGTGAGCGAGGTGCTGGCACGGATAGCCTCCTACCACAATCCCCACATCCGCAAGGTGTACGACCCTGCGTGCGGCTCAGGCTCGCTGCTGATGAAGTTTGTGAAGTACGCAGGAGAGGGCGCAAAGGACATCGAGTTCTACGGACAGGAAATCAACCCCACCACCTACAACCTCTGCCGCATCAACATGTTCCTGCACGACGTGAACTACGCCAAGTTTGACATCCAGCTGGGCGACACGCTCACCATGCCCCACCACCTCGGCATGCAGTTTGACGCCATCGTGAGCAATCCGCCCTACTCCCGTCCGTGGGAGGGCAAGACTAACCCTATCCTCATCAACGATGATCGCTATAGTCCTGCGGGCGTGCTCGCACCTTCCTCGAAGAGCGACCTCGCCTTCACCATGCACATGCTCCATCATTTGAACGAGACAGGCACCTGCGCCATCGTGGAGTTCCCCGGTGTGCTCTACCGTGGCGGAGCGGAGAAGAAGATACGTGAGTACCTGGTGAAGAACAACTTTGTGGACACCGTCATCCAGTTGCCTGCCAACCTCTTCTTCGGTGTGAGCATTGCCACGTGCATCATCGTGCTGAAGAAAAACAAGAAGGACAACCACGTGCTCTTCATTGATGCCTCGGAGCAGTTTGTCAAGGACGGCAACAAGAACAAGTTGGAGTCAGAGCACCAGGATGCCATCGTCAATGCCTATGCCGACCGCAAGGACGAGCAGTATTTCACGCGCCTCGTGAGCAACGACGACATCCTCGCCAACGATGCCAACCTCTCCGTGTCCTCGTATGTGGAAAAGGAAGACAAGCGTGAGGTGATTGACATCGAGAGGCTGAATGCTGAGATAGAAGCCCTCACCGAAAGCGTGATTGCGGATTCCCAAAAGTTGAACGAATTGATAAAGGGGTTATGAGCAAGATTGAGGAAATGATAAGGGAACTCTGCCCGAAAGGGGTGGAGAGGGTGAAGCTGGGGGAGATTTGCAGTGAGCTGCCTAAGGGTGCCTTAAACATGCGCAACCTTCCCGAAAAGGGCCTTTACCCTGTATTAAATTCTGGAAAGGAAATTACTGGCTATAACAATGAATATAACAATGATTGTGAGGCGTTTGCGATAGCTTCTCGTGGAGAATATGCTGGCTCTGTAAACTATGTGAACGGAAAGTTTTGGGCAGGAGTTTTGTGTTACCCATTTAAGTTGAAAGAAAACAGCAAGAATGTCATAAAGTACATTTATTACATTTTAAAGGTTTTGGAACCAGACATCATGAGAAGATTGGTTAGCCGTGGTGGAATTCCTGCCATTAACAAAAATGATGTTGAAAATTACAGAATTCCCCTCCCCCCTCCTTCCGTCCAGCGTGAGATAGTCTCGGTGCTGGACTCCTTCACCACGCTCATCGACAAGATGAAGAAAGAGGTGGAAATGAGAAAGAAACAGATGGAATGTTATAGGGAGAAAATAATGTCTTTCAAAGAGGGAGAATGTAACTGGAAAGAAATACAAGAAGTATTTAATATGAGGAATGGTTACACGCCATCAAAATCCAATCCAGAGTATTGGGAGAACGGAACTATTCCATGGTTCAGAATGGAAGATATAAGAGAGAATGGTCATATTTTGTCCGATTCAATTTTACACATTACAATGGATGGTGTGAAAAACGGGAGATTGTTTCCTGCAAACTCTTTTATAATAGCAACAACTGCAACAATTGGTGAGCATGCTCTCATTATTGTTGATTCGCTTGCAAATCAACAATTTACGAATTTAACAATACGTAAATCGTTTTCAGACAAGCTGTTGGCAAAGTTTGTATTCTATTATCTATTCATTGTAGATGAGTGGTGTAAAAACAATGTGAATGTGTCTGGTTTTGCATCTGTAGATATGGGTAGGTTCAAGAAATACAAATTTCCCCTTCCACCCCTCTCCACCCAGCTCTCCATCGTTCGCACCCTCGACGCTTTCGAGTCCTACATCACAAGCATGGAGCGCCTCATCACCCTGCGCCAAAAGCAGTACGAGTATTACAGGGAGAAATTGCTGACATTCGAGTAAAAAAAAGCATTTATTATGGCAGAACAGTTTAATATCATAGCAGAGCAAGACCGCTGCACCGTGGTGGCGAAGTACGAGCCGCAGCCGCGTGGCGGCAGTGGCTACCAGAGCGAGCCAGAGCTGGAGCGGTGGCTCATCACCCAGCTACAGCACCAGGGCTACGAGTACCCCTCCATCAGGAACGAGGAGGAGCTGCTGCAGAACCTCAGGCGACAGCTGGGCGAGGTGAACAATACCGTGTTCAGCGACAGGGAGTGGAACGACCTGCTGGACGAGATAGCCAGCGACGCACTCACCCTCGAAGACAAGGCAGAGATGATACAGCGCGACAACACCGCCATCTCCCTGAAGCGCGACGACGGCACCACCACCAACGTCCACCTGCTGCACAAGGACAACGTGTTCAAGAACCACCTGCAGGTAATCAACCAGTATGTGCCCGAGGGCGGCACCCACGCCAACCGCTACGACGTGACCATCCTCGTAAACGGTCTGCCCCTCGTACACATCGAGCTGAAACGCCGAGGCGTGAGCATCAAGGAAGCCTTCAACCAGATCAACCGCTACGCACGCCAGACGTTCTGGGCGGGCAAGGGAATGTTCGACTACATACAGATCTTCGTCATCAGCAACGGCACGGAGACCAAGTATTACAGCAACACCACACGCTACGCCCGCGAACAGGAAGCCGACAAGCAGAAGGGGGCGAGGGGGAAGAAGAAGGTGCAGAGCAACACGTTCGAGTTTACCAGCTACTGGAGCGACGAGGAAAACCATATCATCTGCGACCTCGAAGACTTCGCCCAGACCTTCCTCACACGGCGCACCCTGCTCAACATTCTGACCCGCTACTGCGTGTTCAACACCGAGAAGGAACTGCTCGCCATGCGCCCCTACCAGATAGCCGCTACCGAGAAGATACTGGGCCGCATAGACCAAGCTCTGAAAAACCGCTGGCAGGGCACACGCAAGGCAGGCGGCTACATCTGGCACACCACGGGCAGCGGCAAGACCCTCACCTCCTTCAAGACGGCACAGCTCGCCTCCAGGATGGACGGCGTGTACAAGGTGGTGTTCGTCGTGGACCGACAAGACCTCGACTACCAGACCATGAAGGAGTATGACCGCTTCTGCCCCAACTGCGCCAACGGCAACACCAACAGCCAGATACTCCTCGGCCAACTGCAACAGACCGACACCTCGCCCATCATCATTACCACCATACAGAAGATGGCGAGCCTCCTGAAGAAAAACAAGATAGGACAGGAGGTGCTCGACAAGAACTTTGTCTTCATCTTCGACGAGTGCCACCGCTCACAGTTTGGCGACATGCAGAAGCGCATCAAGCGCAGCTTTAAGAACTACATCATGTTCGGCTTCACCGGCACGCCCATCTTCGGCGTGAACGCCACCAGCGTGAAGGGCGAGGCGATGACCACCGCCGACGTGTTTGGCGGCGAACTGGACGACAAGGGACAGCACACCAAGGCCCTGCACACCTACACCATCATCAACGCCATCAACGACAAGAACGTGCTGAAATTCAAGGTGGAATATCATGCGCAGACGGCAGAGGTGGAGGGCAAGAAGGTGGAAAACACCCAGTGGATGGACCCCAAGCGCATAGCTGCCAACGTGAAGTACCTGCTCGCCCACTTCGACCAGAAGACCAAGCGCAGCAGCCAGTGGACCATCTCGAAGCTGACCAACGTGGCAGACACGGTAAAGAACTACAAGAAGAAAAAGGAAGACCGTGTGGAGGAAGAGCGGACGAAGGTAGCCGCTACAGGCTTCAACTCCATCCTCGCCTGCGACAGTGTGCCGATGGCCATCGCATACTACAAGGAGCTGGAGCGGCAGATGGCACAGCCCGGAGCAAGGCAGCTGCGCATAGCCACCATTTTTACTACCCAGGCCAACGAGGCAGAGGATGACGGCATGGGCAATATCGAGGAAGACCCCGAGGCAGTGAAGGGTCTCGACACCACGAGCAAGGACTTTCTGGAAGGGTGCATCGAGAAATACAACTATCTCTTCGCCACCTCCTACGACACCAGCGCCGACAAGTTTCAGAACTACTACAAAGACCTCTCCCTGCGCATGAAGAACAAGGAGATAGACCTGCTCATCGTGGTGGGCATGTTCCTCACGGGCTTCGATGCCAAATGCCTCAACACGCTGTGGGTGGACAAGAACCTGAAGATGCACGGACTGCTGCAAGCCTACAGCCGCACCAACCGCATACTGAACGCCGTGAAGAACTGCGGCAACATCGTGTGCTTCCGCAATCTGGAGGAAGCCACCAACCGCAGCTTCGGACTCTTCGGCGACGCCAACGCCAACAGCATCATCCTGATGCGCACCTTCGAGGAATACTACTTCGGCTACGACGAGAAGGACAAGCACTACACTGGCTACAAGGAACTGGCAGACAGCTTGCTCGCCCAGTACCCCCTGAACCACCTCAACCCCAGCATCCCCTTCGCCGACAAGGTGGCGTTCGTCAAGCTCTACGGCGAACTGATGAAGGCGACCAACATCCTCGTGAGCTTCGACCAGTTCTGCCCCGAAGACCAAGAGGAGCGCAACGCCGTGCGCATCGTAAAGGCTGGAGAGCGGCAAGACTATCAGTCATGGTATCTTAGCTTCAGAGATGACATCAAGGCAGAATCTGCTGGCAATGGCGGAGGCGGAGACGGAAATGGAAGCGGCAACGGAGGCAACGAAGACACCGCAGCAGCCGATGCACTGGAGTTTGAGATGGAACTCATCGCCCAAGCCGACATCGACATCCCCTATATCCTCGCCCTCGTGAAGAAGTACCACGACAGCAACTGCGAAGACCAGGAGATCATCCTCGACATCACTCGCAGCGTCACCTCCAGCCCCCGCCTCCGTGACAAGAAAGACCTCATCGACGGCTACATCAAGGCCATCAAGCCTGGCAGTGGCGTAGATGTGTACGAGGAGTGGCAGCTGTATGTGGGCGAACAGAAGGAGAAGGAACTCTCCGCCATCATCAGCGACGAGCATCTGAAGGAAGAGAAGGCCCGCGACTTCGTGAGAAAAGCCCTCAGAGACGGCTATGTAGAGGAGAACGGAATGGAAATCACCGCCGTGCTGCCCCCTATGCCTCTGTTTGGCGCAGGCAACATGAGAGAACAGAAGAAGAAATCGGTCATAGAGAAGATAAAACACTTCGTGGAACGCTTCATCGACCTGTAAAAACATAAAATTTTAAAGAAAAAGAAAACAAACAACATATAAAAAAAGGAGCCTACCCCTATAGGTAGGCGAATGAAAAGCGTTGTCAGCAAGTGAAATCTTATCGCTCAGAAACGACCAAAACTCTACCGTATAAGAAGACTCCAAGGATGACAGCAAGCGGCGCTCATGTATGTAGACAATCTACGACGTGGGCAATACTTGTATGTACTGTCAGGAGTCTATGGGCTTTGGTCGGCCTCTGAGCGATGACTGCGTATGGGTGTTTGCCCACGCTTTTTCATCATAAGAGTAAATGGTAAAAGAAAGAACAACCTACCGTAAAAATTTGGATGCGCTCAAGCAAGCTTACGTGTCTTGCTACGGCGAATGTATTGGTGACAGAACCATCAACAAGCTGTCACTCTTCATCGCCATGTTTGAGAGCAGCGAGATGTTTGCCAAGATAGCCAGAGACCTGAAAGAAAACCTGTGTATCGACATCGACAGAGACGTGGACTATGGCGAGTGGGGAAAGCCAGAAACGTGGAGACTGAGCAAGACCAAGACTCCATCGACGGCATCCTCTCTTACCTATGAGATGCTGAACATAGAAAAGACTGGAATCGCCAATCGCATGAGCGACATGCTGCCCCCCGAACCAGAAAAGGTGAAAAGCCGCAAGCCCCAAAAAGACAAGCACGAACTGACTTACTCGGAAAGAGAAAAGTTTAAGACAACAATCAACCATATCACGGACGAGCATGTGTTCAACGACTTGGCGCTCGACCATGCCATCGACAGGACTCTGATGAAGCTCTGTGCTGCCTTGCAGAAGATAGGCGAAATAGTAGAGGGCATACACTCACAGCACACCTATGAAAAGCTATACGAAAGCACTTTGTTTGCATCTAATATGCAGTTGACCAAAACGGAGGTAAACGTCGCCCACCAAGAATGGCGCAGCCGCTATCTGGACGACGACATCACGGAAGACTCTCTCTTGCAACACGCACACACTGCCATCGTAGACCTTTTCAAGGCTGGAGTACTGGACGGGATAGAAGCCAACGCAACAAACGAGCAGAAAGCCAAATACAAGGAGGAGATAAACTTCGATGATGATGACATTCCCAAAAAGATGAAACCGCGCTCCTTGTACATTCCCTTCCGTGACATCTACCGATACAAGGGCGTGAAATACACGGCAAACAAGGTGAAAGCCGGTAGGCTGCTTTTCAAGATAAGGAAAGACACCGACAAGCTGCAAGCCTACTTCCGATTCGAACTGACCCTGCAACTCATCTACAAAGACCTCGAAGCCTTGCGCAACAAAGACAAGATAGAAAGCGTAAAGGATGGCATCGACTTTGCCCAGCTGAAATGCAGGTTTAGCGAGGAGGAGGTAATGAGCGCAGACATCCACCACGCACAGGCGGCTGCCACTTTAGCCCTGATGGACAAGCTGGCGGAAGGAAAGCCCAAGATATATTGGGGCTGCTTCTACTGCGTATTGCTCGAAAAAGGATGGATAGAGGACAATGTGAATGGTTTTTGCAACAAGATGAACGGCCTGTTTGACATAGGCCTTGACAACTCCTCATTCAGTAAACTGCTAAAGAACGGCTCAGACATCAGCCAATGGGGCGAGGAGGACAGCAGACTCAAGGAACGCAAGGCGTTCGGACTGAAATTCAAGACCCTTTTAGACTTCATGCTCGACTACAAAGTGAAAGTCTGCACCCAAGAAAACGAATCCTAACACCACAAAAAGTCACCACTTAGCACCACTTACACAAAAACTTAGCACCACATCCCAAAAAGTTAGCACCACTCGTACCACACGGTATGGGCGGTGCTTTTGTTTTTTGTCTACTTTTGCATCGTCATCCGAGACGTGGGGCAACGGTAGCCGCCCGTCCTTTAGA
>CAVKLF010000099.1:0-7219 GCA_963657075.1 bacterium
ACTCGTGACCTCCTGCGTGACAGGCAGGCATTCTAACCAACTGAACTAACGCACCAATTGATACAAATCAAATCGTTTAACGCTTATTTTTCATTTGCGAGTGCAAAGGTACTACAAAAATTTGACATCACCAAATTTTTATGTTCTTTTTTTACAAAAAACATTGAAAAAAATAGGCATCGGTATACTCTTCACCTTCCAAAAGCCATTCTTTCAGCATTTTATCGCCTCTAAACCCTGCCGCTTTCATCAATTGTACAGCCTTCTCATTCTTAACAGAGACCACAGCATACATCTGATGCAGATGTAGGATACCCTTAGCATAGACCTTCATCTGGCGAACTGCCTCCTGCGCATATCCCTTACCGCGAGCCTCCTCGCAGATGACGATGCCCAGCTCAGCACGCAGATGACGTGGGTCGAAATTTACCAAGTCTACCATGCCAACAGCCTCACCTTGCTCATCCTCTACTACGAGCCTTACCTGCTTGTCGGAATAGATATCCGACGTGTTGCCGCAGATATAGTCGATGAGCGCCTGACGAGAATAAGGAACATTCGTACACCCTACGTCCCAAAGACTGCGGTCGTTCTCCACCATATAGAGAAAATCCAAATCTTCCATCTCCAAAGCTCGCAAACGTATATGATTTTCTTCTTTCATTACATCTGTTATTAATAATACTATAAATAAATATAGGTACGCGCGTACCTATTTATAAATATAGCAAGAAAAGGCTAGAATATATCACCTGCCGTAATCACTTTACCAATATGACTGCTATAAGTACCGAGCTCCACATCCAGTCCATGCTTATGGATAGTTGCCATTAACCGCAGCGCCTCTCCATACCCCAAAGCATCCACATCCAGCACTATAACATTGCAGCCACGCAATGCGGTTTCGCCTAAAGCGGAGAGCGAGTGGGCTAAAAAATCCGTCAAAAGCAGGAAGCTTGCCTCCAGCCCCTTAGCAAGAGCTATTTGACGGCACGATTCCAGCATCGACTCTTCGCCCACAAAGAGATAACGCAATGTGGTTTCCCGACGGGGAGTAAAGAAACCCAAACTCTTATGCACTCGTTCTGAGAGCATTTTTACCAAAGCCACACTCGCCTTGACATAGATGGCAGCCTTGATAGGCACGCTGAGCAAGAACGACATGTTAGAATAATGTTTGCGGAAAAAGATGAGCATCGCCTCATAGAACACATGTACATACCGGAAGCTAGACTTCTCAGTACTCTCCCCTTTGTAGTGCATGATATCTACAGGTAGATAATAGTTATGATAGCCCTGCTTGAGAATGCGATATGACAGATCGATGTCCTCGCCATACATAAAGAAAGTTTCATCGAGTAACCCTACTTGATGGAGCACCTCACGCCTAAGCATACAGAAAGCCCCGCTCACCACCTCTATCCGACAAGCTTTATCCCATGGCAAAAAACCTAGATAATACCTGCCAAACACTGGATGACAAGGCCAACGATTACAAAACCCCATCATCTTATAGAACGCCACCAACGGCGTAGGCAAGCCACGCCTACTCTCCATAGCCGCCCCACCCTTGCCATTGAGCATCCGTACACCCAAGGCACCGGCATCGGCATGGGCATCCATAAAACGCAAGCTATCCACCAACACATCCTCGCCCACGAAAGTGTCAGGATTGAGCAGAAGGACATAGTCGCCCTCTGTCTGGCGGATGGCAATATTGTTGGCCCTGGCAAAACCAAGGTTATGCCCGCTTGCCACAAAACGAATATATGGATACTTGTCCTTGGGGTAACGCTGCGAGAGGTACTCCACGGATCCATCAGCCGAATGATTGTCCACGACAACCACCTCGGCAGGCCAATCCATAGAGTTATCTCTACTGCCACCATGCCGACCCAATTCGCCAATGGCCCCAACCACCGACTGCAGGCACTGGTCTACATAGTATTTTACATTATAATTTACAATGACTACCGAAAGTTTCATATCCTTAGTTTTGCCCCTCAGTCGTCTCATTGACACAGCGCTCCATAGATGGATACACAAAGAAGAGACAGAGGAATAGAATAATCGCCATGTAGCCAAAGGTGGGCGACATGGTCTGATAATACATAAAGATATCTACGAGCATAGGCAGGCAGAGCATATTGAGACGAGCTGTACCCCAAACCAAGAGCGCATCCCCCTTACCAGCTACTAGTTTACGGCGAATCGCCTTCATGCTAAAGAGCTTGAGGGCCAATGGGATGACTGCAATGGTAACAAATTCCATGATAACAGCTACGACGAAATCCAGCATCTTGCCGGTAGCCAGCTGGATAGGTTCCAGCACTTCCGTTTCATAGAGTGCCACCATGAGCAGCGACACGATAATCATGAAGAGGAAGTTGGTCATCAATATACGTTGTACTTGTTTTAGTTCCACTTTCGTATTTTTTTACTTTTACCTTTCAAACGGTGTACGATTCAGAATGCTTCGACCCAAAGTCACCTCATCAGTATACTCCAGCTCGTCTCCCACAGAGATGCCACGGGCTATCACGGTTAGTTCGACAGGATAACCAGCAAGTTTTCGAGAAATATAGAAATTGGTAGTATCGCCCTCCATGGTACTGCTCAAGGCAAAGATCACTTCCCTTACCCCACCCTCAGCAACACGTTTTATCAGGGAGTCGATTTCTATATCTGAAGGGCCAATGCCATCCATCGGAGAGATGATTCCTCCAAGCACATGATAGAGTCCATGAAACTGCTGCGTATTCTCCACTGCCAGCACATCCTGTACATTTTCCACCACGCATATGGTAGAGGCATCGCGGCGGGCATCAGAACAGATAGGGCACACTTCGGTATCGCTAATGTTATGACACACCCTACAATACTTCACCTCTCGTTTCATCTTAGACAGGGAGTCTACAAACTGTTGTACGTCGGCATCGCTCTGACGAAGCATATAAAGTACAAGGCGCAAAGCTGTTTTGCGCCCTATACCTGGCAGTTTGGCAAACTCGCCCACCGCTTTTTCAAGCAACACTGATGAATACTGTTGCATTATTCCTGAATTAGAGATAGATACCGATGCCCACTTTCACTCCTACCGTAGAATAGTCTGAGTGATCCTTGAAACTCTGGTCGTAATAAATGGCAGGCTCGATAGTAACCTGCTTGCTCACGAAGAATGCATACCCCAACTCTATTCCTGGCATCACATCGTTATAGCTACCCGTATGTACCAACTTTGCGCCTACGCCAAGATAAAGCCCATTCTGCTCGATATAATATCTGCCCTGAGCACCTACCGAGACAAAGTCGTCTACACCACTCTGACCATAGTGATTGTACTCTACCTGTCCAAGCACCATCCAGTCATCTTCCAGCAAATAACCAGCCTTAGCCTGAACACCAAAATTGAGTTCTTGCGAACCATTATAACTCAAGTTGAGGCCTGTCAGAGACGCACCACAATACTTCTTGCCACTCTCGAATTGAGCATGTGCCGCTGCTGTAGTAAGCAGAGCCACTGCCAAAATTGCAAACTTTTTCATATACGCACAATTTTAATGTGTATGGATAATTAATTATAATATGCAGGCAACTAAGCTTATCTAGTAGCCATGCCCGTCTGATATTTACGATACCAAACGAAGAAATATACGAGCGATGCCACTAAGATGATAACACTGCCTGTGTAAGAAATGCACTCACTCAGCCCCATCGCCTGTGGCGAAACCAAGAGGAAGGTAGAGCATACCACTGTCATAAACACAGCAGGAACTAACGTGATGACAAAGGGCTTCTTCTGCTGCACTAGATATACAGTCAATGTCCAAAGCGTAAATACGGAGAGCGTCTGGTTTGCCCATCCAAAATACTGCCAGATAACATTAAAACCATCAGGATTCTGCATCTGCCAAACCAAGATGCAGACGGTGAGAGCAAACAAAGGAACACTGATGTAGAGACGCTTGCGTATAGTACGCTGTTCAAGTCCGATAGCCTCAGCTATGATGAGGCGAGCACTGCGCAAAGCAGTATCACCACTAGTAATAGGTGCTGCCACTACGCCCAGCAAGGCAAGAATACCGCCACCTATGCCCAACCAACTGGAGCATACAATCTTGACCACAGTAGGAGCATCGAAGTTTTGGATGAGCGATTTGCCACCATCTGCCTGTGAAATAAACTGTTGAGCCACCTCTGGGCTAACGCACTCACGCCATCCTCCGTAATAGAAGAAATACATAGACACCGTTGCCCAAACCAAAGCGACAATACCCTCCGTAATCATTGCTCCATAGAAGATAGGACGCCCCATCTTCTCATTCTTCATGCAACGAGCCATCAATGGACTCTGTGTAGCATGGAAACCACTGATAGCTCCGCAGGCGATAGTGATAAAGAGACAAGGAAAAATAGGACTCTTCTGCACGAAGGGCTCAGTACCCAACCAAGCAGGATTCTCATTAAGATTGCAAGACTGCAAGTTGCTCCACAGCTCAGGCAACGAAGGCCATTTCACAAACAAGCCTACCAACAAGGCTCCTGCCATAAATAACAAAGAAAAGGCGAACAGCGGGTACACCTTGCCGATGACTTTATCGATAGGCAACAATGTGGCAATAAGATAATATACAAAGATGACAATAATCCAGAACATCTTGCTTCCCCAAATGGCATCGGTATCGCAGATACCATTTAGAATAATGGCAGGACTATATACAAAGACAGCACCCACCATCATCAAGAGAATTACAGTAAACACGAGCATCACCTTCTTGGTTTTTCCTCCCAAATACTTACCGACCAGCTCTGGCAGCCCAGCACCATCATTGCGAACACTGAGCATACCGCTCATATAGTCGTGCATCGCACCTGCGAAGATACAACCGAAGATAATCCAAAGATAAGCCACAGGACCATACCATGCGCCCATGATTGCGCCAAAAATAGGACCTGTTCCAGCGATATTGAGGAATTGAATCATAAAGATTTTCCAAGTAGGAAGCACCACAAAATCGACCCCATCGGCATGGGTCACAGCTGGCGTAGGACGGCCGTCTGGACCAAACACATGCGCCACAAACTTTCCATAGAATAGATAGCCCAATATAAGAGCTACTAAACTAACAACAAAACTGACCATATTTTTATTTGTTTTTAAATTTTATTGTTTCCGAGTTGTGATAAATACAAGTTTTTTAATTATTCCATGGCAAAAGTACGATTTTTATTTGAAATACGGAAAAATATCAGTATCTTTGTTGCCAAATTGTTAGATTATGCTCAGAATATACATATTTTTTCTCCTTTTATGCTCTGTTTTGACAATAAATGCACAGAGCATCGTGTATAACGACCTGCCACCCAAACATGAGGTGCGCGCAGTATGGCTCACTACCATCGGCGGTATCGACTGGCCACACACCTACTCTCAGTCTTCCCACTCTGCCGAGAAGCAGAAGCAGGAACTTCGCAACATCCTCGACCGGCTGCAACAGGCAAAAATCAACACAGTCCTCATACAGACCCGCATCAGGGGCACCATGATATATCCGTCCGACTACGAACCTTGGGATGGTTGCCTCTCAGGCTTCCCAGGCAAGACGCCAGGCTACGATGCCCTCAAGTTTGCCATCGAAGAATGCCATAAGCGTAGCATAGAGCTACACGCCTGGGTGGTTACGATACCCGTAGGCAAATGGAATGCCCTTGGTTGCAAGTCACTCAGACAAAGATTTCCTGGACTAATACGCAAGATAGGAACTGACGGATACATGAATACAGAAGACTACCGCACGGGCGACTACCTAGCTGCCATTTGCAAAGAAATCACCCATAAATACGATGTAGATGGCATTCACCTTGATTACATTCGATACCCAGAGACCTGGAACATCTCCGTGAGCCGTGAACAGGGACGCAGCTACATCACCCGTATCGTGCAGAAGATACACGACGCCGTAAAAGCAGAAAAGCCTTGGGTGAAGATGAGCTGCTCACCCGTTGGGAAGTACGATGATCTCACCCGTTACTGGAGTCATGGTTGGAATGCCAATACCAAGGTTTGCCAAGATGCACAGGGATGGCTGAAAAGCGGTCTCATGGACGAACTCTTTCCGATGATGTACTTCCGAAACGACCAATTTTACCCTTTTGCCATCGACTGGCAGGAGCAGAGCTGCGGGCGCATCGTCGTCCCTGGCCTAGGCATCTATTTTCTAGACCCTCATGAGGGAAAGTGGAATATCAATGACATCACTACCGAGATGTATCATACTCGCAATCTAGGAATGGGCTACGCTTTCTTCCGCAATAAGTTTTTGATTGACAACAAGCAAGGTATCCTCGATTTCACAGATAGATTCAATAAATACCCTGCCCTTATTCCACCGATGACATGGGCTAGCAGCAAGACGCCAAGTCAGCCCCAACAACTCAAAGTCAGTACCCAGCGAGGATTCACCCAAATCAGTTGGCGCACCCCTTCCATCTATACCGACGGCAGTCGCATCCATACTCCTTATATATATAATAATGTATATGCGAGTAGAAGTTTCCCTGTAGATATTACCGACGCACGAAACCTGATAGCGACCCGATACTTAGGCAACAGTATCAAGATAGAGACAACGGATGATAATGCGCTCTATTTTGCTGTCACGTCGATGGACGGATACGGAATCGAGAGCCAGGGCTCCCAAGAAAATCAGTCAGACTTCAATACCAGGAAGCATCGTTATGGGGCTGCCAGAACTCTTCCTTGTAATGGAGAAACTGTAATCTTAGGAGAAAGTACAAAATTCATCGATTCTGACATATTACTGATACAGACGCTACAAGGCGGTACTGTCGCACAGTATAAGATACAGCATAAAGAGCTAAACATTAAGCACTTACAAGACGGCATATACATCATAAAAAGCCTCAACAAAAAAGGCATTCAGCATACACTGGGCACCTTCTACAAGAAAGAAAACAAAAAAAGTTAGAAAAAAGTTGCAAAAAAATTTGGTAGTCTCAGAAAATAGCAGTACCTTTGCACTCGCAATTCAGAAATGAGGCATTTAGAAGTTGCACCCTTAGCTCAGTTGGTAGAGCAACTGACTCTTAATCAGTGGGTCTAGGGTTCGAATCCCTAAGGGTGTACAAAAAGAAGCAAAGAATTGGTTCCGTAGCTCAACTGAATAGAGCACTTGACTACGGATCAAGAGGTTCAAGG
>CAVKLF010000100.1:0-7187 GCA_963657075.1 bacterium
AACTATGGCAATAAATCTGAAAGCAAAGGAAACGCTCATCCAGGTAGGTGAGCTGAAAGGTAAGTATCGTTACGTGCTCGGCACGGAAATCTATGGCAAGCTCTCGGCGAGCAAGGTCATCAAGGAGGCAGCCCTTCGCTGCGGTGTGAGCACGGGCGTCATGCAGGTATGCTGGGACGCGGCTGGCGAGGTAATCAAGGCCTGGGCCACTGAAGGACACTCGGTGGCGATACCCGGACTGGGCACCATGCGCTTCGGCGTAAGAGCCAAAAGCGTGGCTACGGTGTCGGAGGTGGCTACCAGCCTCATCTCGGCACGCCGATGCATCTTCACCCCAAGCGTGGACATCAAGGAGGAACTCGCCAACACTTCTATCAACATCACTTGCTACGACCGCAATGGTAAGGTGGTAAAGAATGTTACCTCTTCCGACAAGGGAGACGTGGAAGACACCGATACCTCTACCGATGATGACAGCGGCTCTAAGGGAGATGACACCCAGAGCGGCGGCAGCACCTCGGGCGGCGGAACCGAAAGCGGCGGCGGCAGCACCTCGGGCGGCGGCTCCAGCCTCTAAAAACAAGAATAGCTTGGCTAAATGGCCAAGCTATTTTTGTGTATTACCACAGCTCCCTTGCCGGGTCGATTTACGACAACCCTTTATCGCCTAACGGGAGAAAACAGGATCCTAAAATTCTTGTCCTTTCAAAAACTGCCAAGACAGGAAAGATTCTCTCATTCTCTCATTCTTGATAAGAAAAACTCTACCAACTTATTTTTTTTACTATTGCTAAATGCTTGGAGATTTCAAGTCTTTTTTGTACTTTTGCATCAGTGAAACGAATTCTCTCCATATTGGTGTGTTTGGCATGTGCCTTATCAGGCATGGCGCAGAGCAATATGCAGGTGGCTCATTACTCAGCGAAGGATGGGTTACCGCACGAAATCGTATACACTTCCCTGAAAGCAAAGGATAGTTTCTTGTGGTTTGGCACCTGGTTTGGACTTTCTCGATTCGATGGCTCTCGCTTTGAGAACTATTCCGATTCCTACGTCCCCTCCACCGACCAGCCGCCCCGCAAGGTGGAGAGCCTTGCCGAGGACGCCTTGGGCAATATCTGGATCAAGACGCTCGACTGGAAACTCTGCGTGCTTTTCAAGCGTACAGACCGTTTTGAGGACGTCTATGATGAGCTGATACCCTATGCCCGTAATCTGCAGATTATCAAGATGCAGGCTGATGGTACGGGAAAAGTGCTCTTGCTTACCAAAGACAAGACCCTGATGATGGCTGAGACACGACCAGACGAAGGAATCGGCATCCATACCTTGGTGGATGCTCGCAAATACATCAACAGCTTCAATTACCAGTTGCGCCAAGATGTGGTGCAGATACGCTGTGGACGGGCCAACTATGTGGGCAAAGACTATCAGATATATTCCATCCCGCTGACGGCGAAAACCAAGAAATGGACCCTGAGTCAGTGGAGGCAGTATTTCGCCAAGAAGACTTCCGAGTATTATATCTATCAGACAGACGATGGATGTGAGTGGCAGCTTGATGCCTCTCATACCGCATTGGTGTGTCGTAATCCGCATACAGGTTTTGAGCGGCGCTATCCCTTGACGGCAAGAGGAAAGGTGGTGGAGCCCAAGTTTATCGCCACTCCCCAACATGGATACTTCTATCTCTCGGAGGCTGGAGAAATCATCTACATCGACCCTGTGACCATGGAGGGCGTCAATCTGGCGATGTTGCCTAAGTTTAAGGATAATAAACCTAACAGCCACTTCTTGAGCATGAATCTCGATGAAGACCGTTTGCTGTGGATTACTTCGGCCGATGATGGTGTCTATCGTGTCAGCTTTGCGCCCAATCAGTTTCGCCTGATTACTTTGCCAGGAGGCAATCGGAGTGGAGTGAAGTCTTTCTTGCAGTTGAAGAATGGCGATGTGCTGGTGGGTACTCGCAGCAAGGATATTTATCTGCTGGATGCTGCTGGCCGCCTGAAACAGACTTTCGATTACGCCCATTACCATATCGGGAGCGTTTACCATTTCATGTGCGATGACAAGCAGAACCTATGGCTCTCCACCAAGGGAGACGGGCTCGTAAAGCTTACTCCAGATGCTGCCGCCCCCCAGGGCTATCGCGTCACTCACTTCTATCATGATGCTGCCGACCGTAACTCGCTGAGTGGCAAGAATGTGTATATGACTTACCAGGACTCGCACCGTCGCATCTGGGTGGCCACGCTCGATGGCGGTCTCAATCTGCTGGGCGAGCAGGGAGGCAAGGTACGCTTCTATAATAAGTACAATGGGATGGTTCGCTATCCAGAGTATGGGCTCTATATGGACGTGCGCAATCTGGTGGAGGATGCGCATGGCAGGATGTGGGTAGGCACCATCGATGGGCTGATGTCCTTTGACACCAACTTCAAGACGCTAGGACAACTGCAGTTTCAGACTTACCGTAAGACGGAGGTCAACACTCGCTCCAATAGCGACATCTATGGTCTCTACAAGGACTCCAACAAGCATGTATGGATGTGTACCTTTGGTGGCGGCCTGAGTCGTATAGATGGTGTAGACAGCGAGAGCCATCTGCCTATCCTTACCTCGCTTGGTGCCAAGGGAGAACTCCATAATGACGTGATCGTGTCTATCCTGGAAGACAAGCGAGGCAGGCTATGGCTCGTCAATACCGATGGGCTCTCCTGTTACGATTATCAGGAGGAACGCATTCGCTATTTCGACAATTCCGACGGCTTCCCTGATGTACAGATAGAGGAATCCTCAGGGATGCTCCATCAGAATGGCGAAATATGGCTGGGCTGCAAGGAGGGCATCCTCGTGTTTCAGCCAGAGAAGATTCTCACCGTTACGCTCCAATACCCTATTTATATAATAGGTGGGAAAGTGAACAACAGGGACATTCGTAGCTATACAGACTGTCCGATACTCGAAGGTTCTATCCTCTATGCCGATCATATCACCCTGCGCCACTCGCAGTCGATGTTTACCCTGGAGTTTGCCGCCCTCAACTATTACAACCCCGAGCGCATCAGCTATCGCTACCGGCTGGAAGGGTACGACCACGACTGGCACTATACGGGTACCAATCGCATCGCCTCCTACACCAATGTGCCGCCCGGTAGCTATCAGTTTGTGGTAGAGGTAATGGATGCCACCAATCCCGACTCCCATAGCACGCGCGAAATGACCATCACCATCTTGCCGCCTTGGTGGGCTACCTGGTGGGCTTATCTCATCTATGTGGTGGCGTTGGCGGTGGCAGGCTACTATACATTCCGCTACATCAAGTACCAAATACGCCTGAAGAATGACATCTATGTGCAAAACCAGTTGGCTGCATACAAGCGGCAGATAAATGCCGAGCAGCAAGACAAGGAGTTTGCCGACAAGCTGACCCATTACCTGAATGCGAATATATCCAACCCTGACATAGACATCGACGACTTGGCGCAGATGATGGGCATGAGCCGCACTACATTCTTCAAGAAGACCAAGCAGGTGATGGGCTGTGCGCCTAGGGATATGGTGAAAGAATACAAGTTGGCAAGTGCCGTCAAGCTTCTGAAGCATTCCGACCTCAGCATCACCGATGTAGCATACCGTTGCGGTTTTACCGATGTGGGGTATTTCGGCAAATGTTTCCGCAAGAAGTATGGTATGTCTGCCAGAGAGTTTGTGGCTCAGCAAAAAAAAGAAGAGAAATAAAAAACAGAAGAGAAATCATTTCAACAAAACAGCAATATTATGGCAAATCATTTCCCGTACCGTGCCATCGCCCTCGACCTGGATGGTACACTTACCAACCACGATAAGGTGGTTACCCCTAAGACTCGCGAAGCACTGCTACAGGCAGAAGCCGAGGGATCAGTCATCATCTTGGCCTCAGGTCGCCCTACCTATGGTATCATACCTGTGGCAGAAAGCCTGGAGCTGGATAAGCGAGGAGGATATATTCTCTCCTATAATGGAGGAAACATCGTGAACGCCAAGACTGGCGAAAAGCTCTTTTCACAGTTCTTGCCCGATGACGTGATTCCTATATTATATCAGTATTCGAAGGAACATCAATATGCCCTCCTAGGCTATGCGGGCGATGAAATCATCACCGAGATGCCCCACGACCCGTATGTAAAAGAGGAATCTCGCATCAATAAGATGAATATCAGGCAAGTAGCCAACCTCCTCGATGTCTTGGAACCTCATCCTACCAAGTTGTTGATGACTGGTGCCCCAGCAGATATGCTTCGTGCAGAGCAAGAACTATTGGGCGTATTAGGAGAGAAGATGGACATCTTCCGCTCTGCCCCATTTTTCCTAGAACTGGTGCCGAAAGGAATCGACAAGGCGCAATCTTTGCAGCGACTATTGGCCAAGATAAGCCTCACACCTGCAGACCTGATAGCTTTCGGTGATGGCTATAACGACCTCAGTATGCTAAAGCTAGCAGGTATGGGAGTAGCCATGGCGAATGCAGCCCCGGAGGTGAAAGCCGAAGCCGACTACATTACCTTGTCTAACGAAGAAGATGGGGTGGCAGCTGCCTTGGAACATTTTAGGTAATAAGAAAAACTATCATTTTTTCACAATTTCTGCCCTTTCTCGATACAAGATTTAGAAATAATTAGTATCTTTGCAACCATCATCCTTACTGAAAGTCTTGAAAGGGTTGAAGGTTGGGATACATGCACATACTAAGGCGTATCTGGACGCTTCGGCCGAAAGCGACAGACAGACTCCACGTTTTGTGTATGCATGTGGGAACATAGCTATTAATCACCAATTAGGGGTCGTTGGTACAATGGAATGGAAAGCAGCGATGAGAAAGTTCTGTTTACTGATTGCACTGTTGATGTCGGTACAATTCGTATCTGCACAACGTAAGACCGTTATCGTGGAAACACCTCAAACCCAAGTTCAAGATGACGGCATGGTTCTAAAACGCAAAGTTGCTATTGGGCGTTTCTCCAATGAGACTCAATATGCAAAAGGTATCTTCTACGACAAGGAAAATGACCCTATGGGAAAACAAGCGTTAGACATCTTGTCTGCAAAGCTTGCCTCTTCTGGTAAGTTTATCCTATTGGAGCGAAGCGACTTGTCTACATTATTGGAAGAATGCCAGAAAAATGGCGGTGGAGCATCTACCATTGGTGCCGATTATATGATTATTGGCTCCATTACAGAGTATGGACGTAAGAATACGGGCAAGAACGGCGTGTTCTCTTCACAAAAAACACAGACTGTAGAAGCAGCTGTTTCCATTCGTCTTGTAGATGTTTCTTCGGGATTGATTATTTATTCCGACGAAGCAAAAGGATCGGCAGAACTGACCACCAAAACTACTATTGGCGTAGGAGGAACAGCTAGCTTTGATGCTACCCTCAGCGACAAAGCCATCTCTGAAGCAATAGGTCAATTGGTGGAGAATATTATCAACAAATGTACCAACAGCCCTTGGAAGACCTACATTATTTCTCATGATAATGATGGAACTCTTATCGCAGGCGGCAAAAGCCAGGGCATCAAGGAAGGGATGACATTCGCCCTCAAGACAAAGGGTAAGAAAGTGAAGAATCCACAAACAGGCATCATGATCAACTTGCCAGGCAAGCAAGTAGGTACTGCAACCGTAGTCTCAACTGGTGGAGACACGCCTGAAACTGAATTCTCGTTTGTCAACCTTTCTACCACGGAGACAATCAATGATGCTACAATGAGTAACTATATAATCGAGCAAATAAAATGAAAAAATTAATCCTATTGTTCGCCATTCCTCTCTTGTTGATAGGATGTCGTGCCAATTTTCCTGTAGCACAGGAAAGCGGTAAAGAAGATATTGCATATCTTTTGTTTGTAAGTTCCAACGAATATGCAAGTAAAGAGGTACAAGTACAAGTGGACAACAATGCACCTTTTACAGCTAAGGTTGTAAAAGCAAAGAAAGCCAATCGCCGTGGCTCTCAATATGGTATTGCCGTGGGAACAAGGTCGCTTACTGTATCTTATCAGGGCAAAAACATTTACCAGAAGAAAATCTTTGTATCCACCCAAGAAGTTAAACAAATTGTGTTACCATAATGAAAAAGTTAATTCTATTAGGGGCTGTCATAGGGCTTCTTGCCTCATGCAACTCAACCAAGTCTCTGTACTCATGGTATAACTATGAGGATGCTACCTATCAGTATAACAAAAAGCGTACTGACGAGTTGAAGGTGAAGATGATGGAGCAATACCTCAAATTAATAGAGAAACAGAGTGGAACTCGCAAGGTGGTGCCTCCAGGACTTTATGCTGAGTACGGCTATGCTCTCTATATGGGTGGCAAGAAAGAAGAAGGCTTGAATTTCCTGAAACAAGAAATCAAGCTTTATCCAGAGTCGGAAACTTATATCTCACGAATCATCAAACAACTTGAGAAATGAAAAAGATTTTATTGTTTTTGCTAACGGCTATAGTCGTTGCATCTTGTTCTACCCCTACTACGCTGGGGGAACAATATCCTGCTATGTATGAGGAGAAGCCTCTTACCATCGCCATTATGCCTCCTATCAATCAGACCACCCATGCAGAGGCTAAAGACTACTTCTACACGACCATGTATCTTCCTCTTTGCGAGAAAGGTTACTATGTGTATTCTCCATATCTTACCATGGAGATGTTTCAGCAGGAAAGTGCTTATGATGCTGAAAACTTCTTGGAAGGAGACCTTTCTACATTCCGCAATGTGCTAGGTGCAGATGCAGCCATGTTTACTATCATCAAAAGCTGGAAACGTAACAACGTTGGAGGTATGTTGACAGTTGATGTGGAGTATATTCTTCGCTCTACAAAGACTGGTCAAACGCTCTATACACGTGAAGGAAACATTAAGGTAGACACCAGTGTGAGTAGTAGCGGAAGCGGTGGCCTCGGGGCATTGGTTAGCTTAGTTGCAACTGCTATCAATACTGCAACTACAGACAAAGTAATCGCTGGTAGAAAATGCAATGCTTTCGTCTTGTCTGATCTTCCTGCAGGAAAGTATTCCGACCTTTTTGGTAAGGATGCCAAGAATCCTGCTGGCAAGAAATTTGTCAAAGCTACCGTAAAATAACAATTTGCTCACCCTTTCAATCCCTTATTATAGGATTCTTTCTTGATTCTTATAA
>CAVKLF010000101.1:0-7056 GCA_963657075.1 bacterium
AGCGATGAGGTAAAGAACTCATGCAAGATAGACAAGGAGGCATTCAAGAAATTCAATGTAAAGCGCGGACTTCGTAACGAGGATGGCTCTGGTGTGCTGGTGGGACTCACCAACATAGGTAATGTAGTGGGCTACGAGCGCGACGCAGAAGGAAAGTTGACCCCGACAGAGGGCAAGCTCTACTATCGCGGATATGAACTCGATGACCTCGTGACTCCGCTCTTGAAGGAGAAACGTTTCGGATTTGAGGAGGTGGCATTCCTGCTGCTTTCCGGTCAGTTGCCCGATAAAGAGGAACTACAGGCTTTTCGTGAGTTGCTCGTGGACAATATGCCGCTCGATCACCGAACCATCACCCACATCATCGAGCTGGAGGGGTCTAATATCATGAACATTCTGGCTCGCTGTGTGCTAGAAATGTATACCTTCGACCCTAATCCAGACGATATCAGCCGCGACAACCTGATGCGTCAGGGCATAGAACTGATAGCCAAGTTTCCTACTATCATCGCCTATGCGTACAATATCTATCGGCACTCGGTGCAGGGTAGGAGTCTGCATATCCGCCATCCGCGCGAGAACCTCGGCATCGCCGAGAATTTCCTCTTCATGATGAAGCATGAGAACTATTCCGAGTTGGATGCCCGTATGCTCGACTTGCTGCTCATCATTCAGGCAGAGCATGGCGGTGGTAACAACTCTACCTTCACGGTGCGTGTTACCTCTTCCTCCAGAACCGATACCTATAGCTCTATCGCTGCAGGCATCGGCAGTTTGAAGGGTCCTCTGCATGGTGGTGCCAATATCAAGGTAATCAATATGTTCCACCACTTGAAGGAGGCTATCAAGGACTGGCAGAACGTCAATGAACTGGATATCTATCTGAAGCGTATGCTCAATAAGGAAGCTTACGATAAGACCGGTCTCATCTATGGCATCGGCCATGCCGTCTATACCCTGAGCGACCCACGTGCCGTAGAACTGAAGAAACTAGCAGGCGAATTGGCAAAGGAGAAGGGCAGAGAGGAAGAGTATGAATTCCTAAAACTCATCGAGCAGGAGGGCATCAAGATGCTGCAGGAGCATCGTGGCGGCAGCAAGCCAGCCTGTGCCAACCTCGACTTCTATAGCGGTTTCATCTATGAGATGATCGGTTTGCCACAGGAGATTTATACCCCTATCTTCGCCATGGCTCGTATCGTAGGTTGGACTGCACACCGTATCGAGGAACTCAACTTCGAGGGACGTCGCATCATCCGTCCAGCTTACAAGAACATTCTCGGAGAGTTGGATTATACTCCGCTGGCTGAGAGATAATCAAGCGATCATAAAGAAGAATCCCTGTACGTAGGATACATTCCTATGTGCAGGGATTCTTTTTTTAACGAGTATAGGCCTATATATAAGCAAATAGGATATAAAAGTATAAAAATACCTTGATTTATTTTGTTGTGTCTTTTATTTCTATTACTTTTGCACTATACTTGCGAAAAGAGTATCTCATACTCTTGTCGGGACGAAGACATTAAGGAAGGAATAGACAAAATGAACGTAGAAGAAGTAGTAAAAAGAATAAGCAAGACCGACGGCCTCTCCAAGACCCTCGGCATGCACTTTATATCCACACCAGAACCCGATACCATCCAAGCTTCGATGAAGGTGGATGAACGGAATCGGCAGCCATTCGGATTTCTCAGTGGTGGAGCCAGTTTGGCTCTCGCCGAGAATGTGGCGGGCATCGGTTCGCTGGCTGTCTGTCCTGGACAGATAGCAGTGGGCATCAATGTAAGTGGTACGCATGTGTTGGCCGTGAGCGAGGGAGATACCGTTACGGCTTATGGCAAGTTGGTACACAAGGGAAGAACCCTCCATACTTGGCTGGTAGACATCAAGAATACTGCAGGCGATACCATCTGTACCGTGCAGGTTACCAACTATGTCTTTACGCCCAAGAAGGATGCTCCTGGCAAGACTCCTAAGACGGAGGTGTAAGCAGAGAGATGACAGCATTTGCGTATTATCGACTGCCCTATCTGCACCATGCCACTTATGTGGCGCAGCATGAAGGCGAGCCCGAAGTGCTCTCCTCGGTGACGGAACTGAATGGCAAGGAAGGCTTTGTAGTAGCTCCTTTCTCGCCGTCCGGCGAATGTCCCGTGCTGCTTATTCATCCCGATGAAAGTAAGTTGCTAGCAATAGAGGGTAATGAGAGGGCTTCCCGTAAGACAGAAATCTCTGAAGAGACCTCTGAGTGGGGGCTGCTAGACGATACTGTAGACTTAGAAAAGCTAGCTTATTGCGCTGATTTCGCCCTCTTTCACGAACAATTAACCCAGGGGACGTTCCGAAAAATCGTGCTGGCAAGAAAACATACGATGTTGCCCTCTATACACTTCGAGGGGGCATTGGAAACTTTGTTTGTACAAGCGAAGAGGCTCTTTATGCGTGCCTGCCGCCTGTATCCGCGCCTCTTCGTGGCATTGGTGTATACCGAGCGGTCGGGTATGTGGCTGATGGCTAGCCCCGAGATTCTGCTCAAGGGCGATGGCTGCGAGATGGCTACGATGTCATTGGCTGGCACTCAGCGGGCTGAACCTTCCCGAATGGTGGCTGATTACCCGGTAGAAGGTGTAGAATGGTCGATGAAAAATCGAGAGGAGCAGCAGTATGTTACCAATTATATCGAGCAATGTATAAGTCATCTGGTAGACGATTATTCCCTCAAGGGACCGTACACGACGATGGCTGCGAACCTGTATCATCTGCGTACCGACATCCGCTTTCGCTTGCGAGATACGGGGCGGCTGGGAGATGTGTTGGACAGGTTGTATCCTACGCCAGCCGTCTGTGGTATCCCAAAGGATACTGCCCGACAGTTTATCATGCAGCATGAGCACCACCCGCGGAAGTATTACAGTGGGTTTGTGGGACCGTTGTCGCCTACAGGCAAGACCAGCCTCTATGTATCTCTTCGCTGTATGAATATGCAGGAAGACGGCACCTGCGAGCTATATGCCGGAGGGGGACTCCTGAAGGAGAGTGAGATGGAGAGGGAATGGCAGGAAACTGAGGCGAAGCTAGGTACTATCCTGCAAGTTTTGCGATAGTAAAATATATGGTGAATTACACATTATTAATTGTACATTATAATTTATTTTGTCTGTGTTTAGTACGATCGAAAATGTCAATATTCTGACCAGTGTCTTGAGGAGTCATGGTGTCAGAAGAGTGGTTACCTGTCCAGGTAGTCGCAATGCTCCTATCGTGCATAATCTCAATGAGTTGGATGATGTCGCTTGCTATCCGGTTACCGATGAGCGAAGTGCTGGATTCGTAGCTCTAGGTTTGGCGATGGGAAATCCTTCTCCATGTCCCGACCCCGTGGCGGTGGTGGTAACATCCGGTTCGGCATTGGCAAATCTCTATCCGGCAGTGGTGGAGGCTTACTACCAGAGGCTCCCCGTCATCTTCATTTCTGCCGATAGGCCAGAGGCTTGGATCGGCCAGCAGGACGGACAAACCTTGCCCCAGTCGAATATCTTTGGCACGATGGTAAACAAGAGCGTAAACCTGCCCATCATTCCGCATGCTTCCGAATATGATGAAGAGGCCCAACAGTTCCACGATGAGCAGGTCTGGTTTTGCGAGCGACAGATACATGAGGCTATTATCGACTGCGTGCATCGCAAGATAGGTCCGGTGCATATCAATATCCAGATAGCCGAACCGCTCTATCATTTTACGTGCGAAGAATTACCCAAAACGCATTGGGTAGACTATGTGAAGACCAACCTTTATGGCGGCGGATTCCATTACGGCGATTTACTCGACTTCCTGAATGCCAAGAAACCGATGATCGTAGTGGGGCAGGATTATCCCGAGAGTTCGCTCTATGGCATCAAAGACATCGGTTCGTGGGCTGTTACGCTCATCGAACCCACCGCCCTCGGCACGGCAAGTAAGGATCCTGCCAGAAGGGAATTCTCCAGCAACCTCTTGGCGAGTAGCTTTGAGCAAGTGCTGAGCCAACTGGAAGGGGGAAAGATAGAAGTGATAGATTATCGGGGGAACAGGGAAACCTATCTTGCCGACAGCTTGATGCCCGATTTTATCCTCTATGTGGGCGGCAATCTGGTGAGCAAACGACTGAAGCATTTTTTACGCCGGGCGGCTCGGAGCAAGGAGAAAGGTGGCGGAGGAGCCAAGGTATGGCGAGCTAGCATGGATGGCGATGGGGTAGATACCTTTATGCACATCGACCGCATCTTCCAGTGCAATCCCCACCAGTTGGCCCAAGCCATGACCGATTACGACCAGACCTATCAGGAGGAGGTAAACGAATACCTGGACCGATGGACCAAGGTGCTAAGGGCTGCGAAACGACATGCCTACGATTACGAACCGCCATTCAGCAGTATGGCGACGGTAAAATACTTCCAGCAGGAATATCTGGTTCATTCGGTGCTAGGCGATACTTCGGAGTGCCGTCTAATGTACGGCAACAGTTCGGCGATACGTTTGGCAGGCATCTATGCCCGTCAGTATGTGCATTGCAATCGTGGCGTGAATGGTATCGAGGGCACGCTCTCTACTGCCGCAGGCTTATCAATCTTCCTGTCAGAATATCATTCGCCCGATGCCAAGAGCCAGCAGAAAGTATTTTGCGTACTGGGCGACCTCAGTTTCTTCTACGACCAAAATGCCCTGTGGAACCAGAACCTCAATGGCAGCCTTCGTGTCATCGTGCTCAACAATGGCGGCGGTGCCATCTTCGGTAAATTTGAGGGACTGAAGGAGAGCAAGGCCCGGGAGAACTTGGTAATGGCAGAGCATCGCACCTCGGCTTATCATATCTGTGAGGCTCAGAACGTAGAATATCGCAATGCAGATGACATGGCTTCGATGAAGGCTGGAATAGACTGGCTTATCCATACTACATCTCGCCGCCCGATGCTCCTGGAGGTATTCACCGACATAGACATAGACAATCAAGCTATAGCCGAATTTTA
This sequence comes from bacterium, assembly GCA_963657075.1. Lineage (GTDB taxonomy): Bacteria > Bacteroidota > Bacteroidia > Bacteroidales > Bacteroidaceae > Prevotella. The sequence goes on from CAVKLF010000101.1 coordinate 5,010, forward strand.
CACTTAATATTTAACACTTAACATTAAAAAACGTAGTGAGAGAATGGAAAAAAATAGAAGGTTTTGATTTCAAGGAAATCATCTTCGAGGAATATAATCATATTGCAAAGATTACGATTAATCGTGAGCGTTATCGCAATGCCTTTACACCATTAACTACTTGGGAGATGTCGCAGGCATTCAGCTATTGCCGTGAGTGCCTGGATATCCGTGTAGTTATCCTGACAGGAGCTGGTGATAAGGCATTCTGTGCAGGTGGCGATATGAACGTGAAGGGTAGGGGAGGCTATGTAGGCACCGATGGGGTGCCCCGGCTCAATGTGCTCGACGTGCAGATGCAGATACGCCGTTTGCCTAAGCCCGTTATCGCCATGGTGAATGGATATGCCATCGGGGGTGGACATGTGCTCCATGTGATGTGCGACCTCACCATCGCCTCAGAGAATGCTATCTTCGGACAGACAGGGCCTAAGGTGGGTAGCTTTGATGCTGGTTTTGGAGCCTCTTATCTCGCTCGAATGGTGGGACAAAAGAAGGCCCGTGAGATATGGTTTCTCTGCAAGCAGTACACGGCGAAGGAGGCAGAGGAGATGGGAATGGTGAATAAGGTGGTGCCATTAGAACAGCTGGAAGACACCTGTGTGGAGTGGGCTGAAGTGATGATGGAGCGTTCGCCTCTGGCACTGCGCATGATCAAGGCCGGACTCAATGCCGAGCTTGACGGACAGGCAGGTATACAAGAGTTGGCTGGCGATGCCACCATGCTCTATTATACGATGGACGAGGCTCAAGAGGGTGGCAAGGCTTTCTTGGAAAAGAGAAAACCTCGCTTCGAAGACTATCCTCAGTTCCCATAGTAACTTGATCATCCCATATAAAAGAGAGGGGTTTCTAGTTTTTTACTAGAAACCCTCTGGGAGTTTCATTCGTACTGTATCGTCTTCCCAAGTTCCGTTCTTCTTGGCCAGTGCGATTGTCTTGTACTTCTCTTGGTGCGCTTGGGCTTTCGCCTCTGCTCTGTCTGCGGCCACCTTGGCCTCGGGATTCTCGGCTATCATCTCAGGGGTGAGTCGCCAAGTGCCAGCGTTGCGGATGAGGTCTTTGATAACCTCGCCGCCGCAGATAAGACCAGCGGTGGCAGGTACGAAGGCATTGCTGGCTGGGATATCGCGGCGATCTGTACACTTGCGCATATCCTTGTTGGGGCAGATGCAGTGGAATCGGCAGCTGATGTCGGGGTCGTCGATAGGGCGGAGCGGTTCCTCCTCACTCCATACCACCTTCAGTTTCTTGATGCCCATCTTGCGCAACTTTTTGCGGATCACTTTAGCCAAGGGGTCCATCTGGGTCTTGGAGATGTCGCTCACCTTAAAGAGCGAGGCATCCATCTTGTTGGCTGCGCCCATACAACTGATGATAGGCACCTTCAGGTCGTGGCATCGGCGGATGAGGTCGAGCTTCGCCTTCACGGTGTCGATACAGTCTACCACGTAGTCGAATTGTGAGATGTCTATCTTGTCGGCAAATTCGGGCAGATAGAACATCTGATACTTATGCACGATACAACGGCGGTTGATGTCGTGGATGCGCTCCTCGCACACATCTACCTTGTGTTTGCCCACAGTGCTGAGTGTGGCAATAACCTGACGGTTTACATTGGTGAGGCATACGCGGTCGTCGTCGATGAGGTCTATCTCTCCCAGGCCGCTACGTATCAGGGCCTCTACTACATATCCACCTACGCCGCCTACGCCAAACACAGCTACGCGACTACCCATCAGGGTGTTGAGGGCAGGCTTGCCCATCAATAGTTGTGTACGAGAAAATTGATTCTGCATATTTACGATAATTCTTCTGTTTTTCTGTTTTTTTCGCAATTTGACTGCAAAGGTACGGTAAATTGACAAAATAATGGAAGAATATGTACTTAAAAAGCTTTCGTAATTGTTAAAAAACAAAAACGGGGGGGGTAAATCTTGGAGAATTAAATTATAATAGGTATCTTTGTAGCATAATCGTTCAGGTTTATAATCAAAGTATAAAAGTA
>CAVKLF010000102.1:0-3682 GCA_963657075.1 bacterium
GTTTTCCGTAGAACCTTCATGTGCTTTTTACCCTTCACCAATAGTGCTGAAACACAGATAAACACTGGGACACCAGCAAAAAAAAAAGTTTGTGGAAAAAGACCTCACACTTCACTGGTATGCTGTATTTTGCTGATTATAAATGTGTTACAGCAGTGTGGTGTTATTCTTAGACTTCACTTAGACTTCACCAAGTCCTCACTTGTCACAACCTCGATGCCAAGAAAAACAAAGGCAGTGAGGTCTAAGTGAAGTCTAAGTGAAGTCTGAGAGTAATACCTCACAATGGTAAACTACCTGAAACACAGTGTGTTATGATGTATTTAGTGAAGTGTGAGGTCAAAATGAGCAAAAGCTCTTGGCTTACCATTTAGAGATGTTTCAAAATCTATGCGTAAGCCACACACTTGCGTCTATGGCCCTGAAGGACGCGGACTAGAAGTAGTATGTGCAACCGATGGTGGCGGCACGGTTGCCCCAGTGCTGACCAGCGATGTCGTGGTAACGGACTTCGGCTAGCCAATGGCGACAGATGGTCTTGTATATGGCTGCCTCGGCATAAAGGTTGGCGGGGGCGTAGGCGTGGCTCTCCTGGGAGCGACGGGTGCTCCAGAGTAGGCTGGAGGTGAGGCGCCATTCGGCGGGCAGGGATACTTGGGGCGCTAGCTTGAAGACGGCGAAGTGTTGGTGGGTTGTGTTGCCATCGGCCTTGCTTTTGTCTCGCTCCCAATAGTAGTTGGCCCCGGCCGTGAGGCGGAGTGCGCCGGTATGCCAGAATGCCGTGGTTCCGATGCCCAGGGTCTGGTCTTTTGTGTTCTCGCCGGTGTCTTGGCGGATGCTCTGGATGACGGAACTCAGCATGAACGACTGAGTGCTGATGTGGTGACGCAGTTCGGATACGTAGGCGTAACGCTGCAGATATTCGGGAGTGTACATCTGGGAACTGCCCTGAGGGTCGTCCATCTCGGCGGCTATGAAGTCGCTGAAGTCGGCATTGAAGAAGCGACGGCTAAAGGTGCCTTGCAGGGTGTGGCTGGGCGTGAAGTGGTAATAGACGCTCGCCGTGTAGGCATGGGTGTGGGTGGAGTGCTTGTAGATGTCGGCATCCTTGATCTCGCTGTGGCGGAAATGGATGGTGCGGTAGCGGTCGCCCAGCATGATAGACCATTTCCCGATGTTCCAGTCTACCTGGGCATATAGGTCTTCATAGTTGGAACGGTTGGTGTACTGGGCGATGCAGTTTTTCTCATACGAGAGTCCGCCCTCGAAGCCTGCCGTTACCCATAGGTCTTTGATGAATAGTGGGAAGTAGAACTCCAGGATGCTGTATGGATAAGTGTAGTGACCCTGGTATGCTGTGCTCTCGGCAGTGCCGTACTGTTCGCCCCGGCTGTCGGCTGTATGGGCGGTGCCGAGGGTGAGGAGTACGCTGGAGCCGTTGTCGGCCAGGGTATGCGTGTAGTCAAGTTCGGCTGTGTAGTTGCGCTCGTAGGCGGCAGGGGTGGGGCTGAGGCGGTTGCGTGCATACGTCTGTATGGCGGTGGCCATCAGTTGGTCTTTGGGGGTGATATCCCAGGTGAGGCTCACATTGACGCCCTCGTGGCTGCGATGATTGGTGGCAGGGGCGCTGGAGCTGGAAGGGGAGAAGGCAGAGCGCTGCATGTTGCCCTCTACGTGCGAGAGGATGACCAAGCGGTCGGTATGGTATCTGAGGCTGGCGATGGCCTCGCCTCCGCCATAGGTGTCGCCGAAGAGGCCCACCCTGCCGCTGGCTTTCTCGCCGGCGGTACCTTTCTCGCTGGTGCCCTCAGCGTAATAGGTGTCATTGAGGCCCTTGACGGCTGCCACGTCTCTGCGCAGGTGGATATCGATGATCTTCTTCATGCTTCCGGCTCCCTTCATCACCTCGGAGTTGGTGCAGATCTGCACCTTTTCGATTTCCCTAGCCTTGAGATTATGGAGCAAGGTGTTGATGTCGAGACCATAGTCTACATTGTCGAAACGGAGGGCATACTTGCCGAAAAGTGCTGCCAAGGGGGCGTCGGTGAGAACGGTCTTACCGTCCAGACTGATGACATCGGGGCACATCATGAGGATGTCGATGAGCGACTCATCGCCTCGCAGGTCTAGTTCGGGAACGTGGATGATGTATCTGTCGCCTATCTGCTCGATAGGACTGGCGCTTGCAGGGCAAGCCATGTGGCAAAGTGCTACGGAGAGGAGCAGGATGCGCCCATTTCTGGTAAATTGCTTCAAGTTCATTTCGGTTTTATATTAGTCAGCATGCAAAGGTAGCGAAATATTCTGATAAAATGAGCCAAAAAGCATAAATTTTCCTATTTTTTTTTGTTATATCTTGAAAATAACGTATCTTTGCACGGAATTTGGGTTTTTGTACCCTTTCCTTTCCTCCGCATCTGGCGAGGTGGAGGGCTAAAAATAAACTTTATCGGGAATGAGAAAGAAACAATATAAGGCTAGCAACCATCGTGGCTTGCAGCTAATAACCCTGTGCATCAGCACCTCTATGGTGTTGGTGCTGTTGGGTTTGGTGATCTTCTCCGTATTGGTGGGGAGGAACCTCTCTTCTTATGTGAAGGAGAACTTTGTGGTGCAGGTAATGCTGGAGCAGGATATGACCAATCCGGAGGGCTTGCAGATGGTGAAACGTCTGAATGCCCGGCCGTATGTGAACGGCATTACGTATATCACGAAGGAACAGGCGCTGCAAGAGGCTACCCGCGACTTGGGGACCAATCCGAGCGAGTTTGCCGGCGTAAATCCCTTTCAGCCTTCGATAGAGATTACTGCCAAGGCAGAGTATGCCAACAATGATTCGCTGAAGTGGATAGCCAAGGAACTGAAGGCGTATCCCCGTGTGACGGAGGTGAGCTATCAGCATGAACTGATAGAGCAGGTGAACAATTCGCTGGCCAAGATTAGCCTCGGCTTGCTCATCGTGGCGGTATTGCTCACTTTCATTTCTTTTTCGCTCATCAACAATACGGTACGTCTGGGTATCTATGCCCGAAGGTTCTCCATCCATGCGATGAAGCTGGTGGGAGCTTCCTGGGGATTTATCCGTGCTCCGTTTGTGCGCCGTGCCGTAGGCGTGGGGATGGTGGCTGCCATCGTGGCCGATACATTCCTGGGCGGATGTCTCTATGCCTGGTGGCTGCATGAGCCCGACCTGGTGGCGGTGCTGGGATGGCAGGAACTGGCTATCACGGGCGGTTCGGTTTTCCTCTTCGGTATTATCATTACGGCTCTCTGTGCCAGCATCTCCGTGAATAAGTTTCTGAAGATGAAAGCAGGAGACTTGTATAAGATATAAGGTAAGTGAAGAACGAAGAGGGAAGAGTGAAGAATTCAATAGCCTTTAAGGGCGCTAGCCCCATTTAACATTTAACACTTAACATTTAACATTAAAATAAAAATGGATAAGAAGAATTTAGCTTTTGATAAGGTCAACTTCATCTTGTTGGCTGTAGGGATGGCCATCGTCATCTTGGGCTTCATCCTGATAAGCGGTGGTAGCTCTGACGAGAATACTTTTGATGCGAACATCTTTGGTGCCCGACATATCGTGGTAGGACCTACCGTAACTCTTTTCGGTTTCCTCTCTATCATCTATGCGGTAATCAGAAAACCAAAAGACAAGGAGTAATTTATAATGTACAAT
>CAVKLF010000102.1:3705-6928 GCA_963657075.1 bacterium
ATAATGTACAATTTATAATTTAACACTTAACATTTAACACTTAACATTACAACAAAAAGTGAATTGGTTTGAAGCTTTGATTTTGGGTCTTTTGCAGGGACTCACAGAATATTTACCTGTAAGTAGTAGTGGACACCTCGCCATTGGCTCTGCCATCTTTGGCATCAACGGGGAGGACAACTTGGCCTTCACCATCATGGTGCATGTGGCTACGGTGCTCAGTACATTGGTTATCCTCTGGAAGGAGATAGACTGGATACTGAAGGGACTCTTCAAGTTTAAGATGAACGAGGAGACCAAGTATTTTATCAATATCATCATCTCCATGATACCAGTAGGCGTTGTAGGCGTGTTCTTCAAAGACACGGTGGAGGAAATCTTCGGTTCGGGCTTGCTCATCGTGGGATGTATGCTCATTGTGACAGCCCTGCTCCTTACATTCTCCTATTATGCCAAGCCTCGCCAGCGCGAGAATATCAGTGCATGGCATGCCTTCGTCATCGGACTCTCGCAGGCTCTTGCCGTGTTGCCCGGACTCTCTAGATCGGGTACCACCATTGCTACAGGACTGCTCTTGGGCAACAAGAAGGAGAAGATGGCGCAGTTCTCGTTTCTGATGGTGATACCACCTATCTTGGGCGAGGCCTTGCTCGACTTGCTGAAAGGACTGAAGGGCGAGGAGACATTGGGGGGTATCGATACCTTGCCGATGGTAGTGGGCTTTGTGGCTGCCTTCGTATCAGGCTGCCTGGCTTGCAAGTGGATGATCAACATCGTGAAGAAGGGCAAGTTGGTGTACTTCGGTGTGTACTGTGCCATCGCCGGTGTGGTAACCATCATCTGCTCATTATTGTAATAGGAACCTCATAGTAATATATGGATTTCAGAAAAGGAGAAATTATAGCTGTAGACAAACCTTACCGTATGTCCAGCTTCGGGGCATTGGCGCATGTGCGCTATCTGCTGAGCAAGAAGTTGGGATATAAGGTGAAGATAGGACATGCCGGCACACTGGACCCTCTTGCCACGGGCGTATTGGTGCTCTGCACAGGCAAGAAGACCAAGGAAATAGAACAGTTGCAGACGCATACCAAGGAGTATACGGCTACCCTGCAACTGGGTGCCACTACCGTCAGTTACGATAAGGAACATACGGTAAACTATACTTACCCAACCAAGCACATCACCCGACAGCTCGTGGAGGAAACCCTGCGGCAGTTTGTAGGCGAGATACAGCAGGTGCCGCCTACCTATAGTGCGGTGAAGGTAAATGGAGACCGGTCGTATGCCCTAAGGAGGGCTGGCGAGGAGGTGCAACTCAAGCCCAAGACCGTAAGGGTAGACGAGATAGAACTCACCGACTACGATGAGGAGAAGAAGACTGCCAGCATTCGGGTGGTTTGCGGAAAGGGAACCTATATCCGTTCGCTGGCACGCGACATCGGAAGGGCTTTGGGCAGCGGTGCCTATCTTACGGCCCTGCGACGCACCAAGGCAGGGAGCTTCTCGGTAGAAAACTGCATCGACTTCGACCATTTCCGGGAGTGGATCGATGCACAGGTCATCGAAGCCAGCTTGGCAGACAGCCAAAAGAAATCATCATAACAAAGATCATTATCTGAAAAGGAGAAAACAAAGATAACATGAAACTATCACAATTCAACTTTAAGTTGCCACAGGCTCAGGTGGCACTCTATCCACATAAGGCCAAACGAGTAGTAAAGACAGCGAGTGGGGAACGTACTTTTGAGATAACCCGCCGTGACGAGGCCCGACTGATGGTGCTGCACAAGAAGTCGGAAACCATCGAGATGTTTAAGAAAGACGAGGCAGGAAAGCCTATCGAGGGCGAGTACCTGCAGTTTAAGGACATCGTAAACTACTTCGGCGAGGGTGATACCTTTATATTCAACGACACCAAGGTGTTTCCGGCACGTCTGTACGGCACCAAGGAAAAGACCGATGCCAAGATAGAGGTGTTCTTGCTGCGTGAGCTGAATGCCGAGATGCGCCTATGGGATGTGCTGGTAGAGCCTGCGAGAAAGATACGTATCGGTAACAAGTTGTTCTTCGACGATGTGAACGAGATGGTGGCTGAGGTCATCGACAATACGACCAGCCGTGGCCGTACCCTCCGTTTCCTGTACGATGAAGACGGCAACCACGATGTATTCAAGCGCTCGTTGTTTTCGCTGGGCGAGGCTCCACTGCCCCGTTATGTCATCGACAACCGTGAAGACCATCATGCCACTGAGGATGACTTTGAGGATTTCCAGTGTGTATATGCTGACAAGGAAGGTGCCGTGACGGCTCCTGCTACAGGTCTCCACTTCTCGCGCGAGTTGATGAAGCGTCTCGATATCAATGGTATCAACAAGGCTTATGTTACGCTGCACTGCGGACTGGGCAACTTCCACGAGATAGAGGTGGAAGACCTGACCAAGCATAAGATGGACTCGGAGCAGATGATCATCTCGCAGGACGCTTGCGACATCGTGAATGATACCAAGCAGCGCGGTCATCATGTATGTGCCATCGGTACCAGTGTGCTGAAGGCTACCGAGACAGCTGTGGGTACAGACGGCCTGATGAAGGCGTTTGACGGGTGGACCAATAAGTTTATCTTCCCTCCATACGACTTCGGACTGGCAGACTGCGCTGTGGCCAACTTCTATCATCCAGAGTCTACGCTGATGATGAGCACGGCTGCCTTTGGAGGTTACGACCTCGTGATAGAAGCCTACAAGATGGCTGTGAAGAACGGTTATATGTTTGGATGTTACGGAGACTCATTGCTGATGCTCCCAGACTAATCGGAAACAAATGCACGAAGTATATTTGAGCCTAGGAACGAACTTGGGCAACAGGAAGCGCCATATTCGCGAGGCGATAGAAAAAATAGGAGAGCAGATTGGCACGGTAGAACGCCAGTCTGCTCTTTACGAAACCAAGCCTTGGGGATTCTCTTCGCCCAACGACTTTATCAATGCCTGTATTATGGTGAAGACGCAGTTGGATGCCCACCAGTTGCTGGCGGCTACCCAGCGGATAGAGCGGGAGATGGGGCGTACCATGAAGTCGGAGGGAGGGGAGTATCACGACCGCATCATCGACATCGATATCCTGATCATCGATGATCTGCAAATCGACGAACCCCACCTGAAAGTACCTCATCCGCTGATGAAGGAGAGAGACTTTGTGATGATACCACTGGGGGAAATAT
>CAVKLF010000103.1:0-6747 GCA_963657075.1 bacterium
TGGTGGATATGACGGTAGAATATGCGAGCAATGGTGCTTTCAAGATGACAGCCACCATTACTACTACTTCCAAGAAGGAATATAATTATTCGTTTACTTCGACGATTGCGTCAAAACCGGCCCAGATTACATTGTTCTTCGTGAATGAGAATTCTTATATCGACGGTTCATCCTTATCCACAGGTATTGATACTCCTATCATTGTCAACAAGAAGCAGAACGACGGCAAGTGGTATAATCTCACAGGCCAGCAAGTGGGCAAGGACTACAAGGGAGTTGTCATCGTGAATGGCAAGAAGTTTGTGAACAGGTAATTCTTTTCAACAGATAAGATGAAACTAAAGGATATACTTATGGGAGCAGCAATGGTGATTGCTGCTCCCGCAGTAAATGCCCAGATAGTGGTGGATACTCCAATGGTTCACGACCCCGTGATGGCTTACGAGGGAGGTAAGTATTATCTCTACTGTACGGGGCATGGCATTACGCAGATGACGTCTACCGACCGTAAGCAATGGTCGATAGCCCATGAAGGGGTGCTAGCCAATGAGAAAATACCAGCCTGGACACACGATAGTGTGCCTGGTTTCGAAAACCATATTTGGGCTCCCGATATTATCAAGTACAAGAATAAATGGTATCTGGCTTACTCTTGTTCCACCTTTGGCAAGAACACTTCTGCCATCGGTCTGCTGAGCAATACATCGCTCTCGAATATCGATGGATGGAAGGATGAGGGATGTCTTATTGCCTCTAAGGGCAAACGGGACAACTGGAATGCCATCGACCCTAACTTCATTGTCGACGAGAAGGGCAAGCCTTGGATGACTTGGGGGTCTTTTTGGGATGGCATCCAGCTTATTCCGCTCGACAAGAAGACCTTTCATGTGAAGAAGGGTGCGAAGCCCATCACCATCGCCCGACGCCATGCTTTAGGCGATACTTCTGCCGAGCCTAATCCTACCAGCAAGTTTGCCGGCACGAATGCCATTGAGGCTCCGTTCATCATGAAGCATGGGGGCTATTACTATCTCTTCGTGAGTTGGGACTACTGTTGTCGCGGTGTGAAGAGTAACTATCGTGTAGCTGTGGGCAGGAGCAAGAAAATCTCTGGCCCTTACCTCGACAAAGACGGAAAGAGTATGCTGGATGGCTGTGGCACGCTGATTCTCGAAGGTGATAAGAGGGAATATGAGGCGATGGGGCATTGCTCTGCCTACAGCTTTCCTGATGGCGACCGCTTCTTCTGCCATGGCTACAGTGTGAAGAGGAATGGTGCTAGCATTCTTGTAGAGAAGAAAATCATGTGGACTTCTGATGGTTGGCTTACGCTGGAATAGTGGTAGGAAGCGGAGTGAGTATATTTTGGGAGTGACATGAAGTATAAAATAAAAGCGGCAACCTGCATTTCGCAGATTGCCGCTTTCTTCATTCTGGCGAACTATCATATCATAAGTTCGAAAGTTCTTTTACTTCAGTCTCAAGATATTAAGCGAGTTGGCAGGTATCTCTACCTCTGTTCCGTTCTTGCTGGTGGTGATGTAGCTCTCCACTGGGTAGACGTTGGTAGGATTGTCGATGGTGTTCTCTTCTAAACCATTCTTGGCGGAGAGGCGGATGAGCCTGCCCTCTGATACATTCTTGCTCTGAAGATTCACCTTGGCTGTGGTGCTCTCGGTGCTGGTGTTGACTATCTTCAGAATTACCTCGCCCGTCTTCTCGTCGAGGGTAGCGGTAGAGAAAATGCCAGGTTGGGTGTTGGCCTTCAACTTGGTGGCGAAAATCTCTTTCCCGTCTAGTTTGGCAAAAATACTGTCGCCTACCACCTTCAGTTCGATGTCGTACCACTTGCCGGTCTCTATCTTGCCGGCGCAGGTGGCTAGCTGGGTTTTAGAGCCGTTTACGATACTCTCGATGCCGTGCTGGGTGTTGTTCCATCCACCGAGGTTTAGCCAGCAGTAGTTGTTCTTGTCCACATAGTTGAAGATGACAAGGAATCCCTCGTTGCCCGCATCCTTCTTGGCGCGTACCTTATATATATAGCCGTCACTGGTGATTTCTCCTGGGTTGAGGCGGATGCAAGACTCCTCATTGCTGGTCTGTTTGATGATGCCGTCGGCGTTGGCTTGCCACTTGCCACGGATATCGGTAGGCAACAATTGTAGAGTCATGGGCAGGGCATTGCCCTTGTCGTCGCTATAGCCCTTGTCTTGGAAGGATACTTGGGTGTTCCAGGTGCCCATGCCCACTCGGCAGATAGCGGGTTTTACTCGGGTTTGCTCGTACTTGTAGGGAGAGCTTTGTTCTACCTTCAGCACACGGGTTCCTACGTTGTTGGCCATCACGTTCTGCACGTAGTAAGACGGTGTGCCAAACACCTTGTCTGAGGTGTATTGTATCATGTCTGGTGCCCACATACGGTTGCTGAGGTTGGCGAAGATGGGGGCGTAGGAAGCCATCGTCACGATGTCGCTGTTGTTCTCGATGCCCATCATGTAGACAGCCTCGCCGAGGGCTGCGTCGAGCGAACCCATGTTGCCGAAGCCCTGTGTCACGGCATACTCTCCCACGTAAATCTCACTGCCCTTGCGGTCGTAAGAGTCATACTTGTTGAAGTTGTCGGCAAACCAGGCTGGGTTGCGATAGTAGTGCTCGTCGAGCAGCTCCACGCTCTCATTGCTGTTCCATTTAGGGTTGTCGTCGCCCCATGCCACCACGTTACCTATCAGGTGCATTTTCGGATATTTAGCCAATACGGCATCCTTGAACTTCTTGAAGCGCTCGTAGTAATGGTCACTCTGCTGGGCTGGGTCGGGCTGGTTGTTCTCATTGCCTATCTCCAGGTACTCGATGTTGTATGGCTCTGGGTGACCGTTCTTGGCACGCAGCGCACCATACTTGGAGGTAACGGGACCATTGGCGTATTCCAGGGCATTCATACACTCGTCTATCCATGGCTGGATGCTGTCCACGGGGGTCAAACCGCCGTGCCAGAGAGCTACGTTCACCACATAGAGAGGCTTGGCGTTCAAGTCTTCGGCTAGCTGAAGATACTCGTCAAATCCCATGCCATCGCTCGTGCGATAGCGCCAGTTTACATTCTTGTGTCCGGGACGCTCCTCGATAGGACCAATGGTCTTCTCCCAGTGAAAGGCATTCTCGGGAGATTCCTGTCCTTCAACGTAGCAACCGCCGGGAAAACGGACGAACTTGGGGTGGATATTATATAAGAGTTGTGCCAAGTCGGGGCGCAGACCATTCTCGCGATTCTTGAAAGTAGGAGGGAAGAGGCTTACCACGTCAAGTAGGATAGTACCCTTGCCTTCGGCAACGAGTGCAAATTGTGCCTTGGCATCGTTGGCGTTGGCTGTAAACTCAGCAGTATACTTGGTCCATTTCTTTCCGATGGTGCCATTGATGGTCGTCTCGGCATATACCTTTTCGCCGTTGGCGTTGGTAAGGCGAGCCTTCAGTCCTCCTTTATAATTACCCTTCGCCCAGAATGAGAGTTTGTAGGTTCTGCCCTGTACGCTGTTGATGCCCCAAAAACCTTTATTGATGAGAGAGGCTGTAGCCTTAGGGGTGGCGGCGACGGTGAGTTTGAGCGCCTTGCCCTGTGCCTTGTTGAGCAAATCTTTGTTGATGAGCTGGGTGCTGATCTTTGCGCCTTGTTGTGCAGAGGTCTTCCAGGTAGGAATCTCCTTGTCGCTGTCTTCGAACGATCGGTTGCTGATCAGTTCGGCATAGAGACCGCCGTCGGCAGCGTGGTTGATGTCTTCGAAGAAGATACCGTACAAATTAGGTGAAACCTTGATGCCTGGATTGGAGGCATCCACATGGATGGTTACTTGGGCATTGGCCGCCAAGGCAGAGGCGAGCACAGCCGAAAGCAAAATCGTTTTTCTGTTCATTGTTTATCTAGGTTTATTGTTTTTTAAAGATACTGCAAAGTTACGAAGAAAAGTCTAGGAATAGGTGGATAAAATGCAGAATTAAGTGCAGAAAGGTGGATTTCCTTGCGAAAACCACCTTTCTGGGGGCGATAATTAGACTAAATTCTTATAGTCCCTTCAATAGCATCTTCCAGAGTGGTATGACGTGGATGATGTGACCATCTAGGGTGATGTCTTCCTCGTCATCCATCGTAATGATGAACAATTCCACGCATTCGAAACGTTTGGCGTAGGCGAGCAAGGCTTTCGTCTCTCGCTCATAAGTGTCGTCGGCTTGTATGTCGTAGGATACTTGGATGGCTTTCCCGTGCTCGAAGAGGCAAAAGTCCACCTCTATGTTGCCGTTGTAATAATAGAGGTCATCCCCATACTGCTCGTATAGACGGATAGCTACCATGTTTTCCAACAGGGAAGTTTCTGGGTCCAGTAAGAAGAGGTTCAGTATTCCATTATCGATGAAATAGTATTTCTTGTTGGAAATCTTGTCTTGCAATTTGGCATCAATGTTTTCTAGCGAGAAGACCATACAGGTTTCCTTGACGTATTCCAGGTAGTCGACGATGGTTTCTTGTTTCACCTTTCCTGCCACGGTGGATACGATGTTAGCGAGACGGTTATAGCTTTGTGGCTGTTTGATGCTTTCAGCTAATTTCCTGACAAGTACTTTCATGCCTACTGTATTACGGATATTGTATCTGCTGATGAGGTCGCCAAAGTAGATCTTGTTATATAGGTTGCCTAGCCATTGTCTTTTGAACGGCTCGTCGCGAAGGACTAACTCCGGCAAACCTCCAAAATGGAAATATTCGTTGAAGGCTCGCTTGATATGGGGATTGTCAAGGTATTCCCACTGCTTTTCCAGTGGAATGTCCTTTGACTGGAGATACTCTGGAAAAGAGAAAGGAAACTTTTGCTGAAATCTGGGTGCAAATATACAAAATTTCCTTTATAGGGGGAAAGAAAGTGACGAAAAGTTTCCCTTATAAAGGAAACTTTTATGGGAAATCTTTCCTTTATAAGGGAAATCTTGTGTTGCTATAAGACACCTATTTGGGTGAATATCGTCGGATTCATAGGAGGAGCGATGCATGGTGCTGTCGGGCGAAGGATTGGAACACGCAAATTCGGGTAAAAAGACTTGGCCAAGCAGACTTGCTGACTACAGTCGCCAGACTTGCTGAGCCTAGTCGGCAGGTCTGCTGAGCATAGTGGCATCTCCGACGGACAAGACATCTTGCACTTACGTATATACTGCCAAGCACTTGCAGATATATTAGCGAGTTCTAGCAGATAGATGAGGTGGATAGTTGCTATGTTTTCCTTTATTAGGACAAAGCCTTGTAAATGTGCATTTTTGAAAAAAATATGGTATTTTTATAAGACTTTCTGATTTTTTTTATACCTTTGTCTGTTGAAAAAACAACCAAGATGGAACTCTCTTTTTCAAGTGGGTTCAGAGAGAAAAAATGGATATGATAAGAAGGGGTCGAAACATGGTACTTTGGAGGAAAATGGTGTTATCCACCTTGATTTGTATAATGATAGTGAGTTGCACAGGTAGTAAGTCACAAATGTCAAAGTTGCAGTCTATAGACAGCTTGATGGAGAGGGATGCACAGGCGGCCTACGATAGCTTGTGTCGTTATAAGAAGCAGATGATGGAGGAAGATAGTCCACGTAAGGTGGAGATGTGCTATCGCTTGTTAACAGCCAAGGCACAAAACAAGTTGTATCTTGAGATGCCGAATGATTCGGTGTTTCAAGAGGTGGTAGATTATTATGATAGCAAGGGAACTTCCAACGAAAAGATGGAGGCACATTACTTGATGGGCTGTATTTTTCGTGACCAAAAGGAAGCTCCTAAGGCTATGATGAGCTATAAGAAAGCCGTAGAGTGTGCTGATACACTGAGTAAGGATTGTGATTTTAAGACCCTTTTTAGAAATTATGGACAGATGGCATATTTGTACAGGCAGCAACAATTGCATGTTGAAGCAATAAAAGCCTATATGGATTTAGGAAAATATGCCTATAAAGCTAATTGTGTTTCCGATTATATAGGAGCTTACCAAACTATAGTATTTGAATATTATGGAATTGGAGATACCATTAAAACAATACAAATGGCAGACAGATATATTCAACTTTGTCAAAAGTATGGAATGAAGAGGGAGGCTGCAAGTGTCTATCCTGTTTTAATCTATATTTGTTTGCAGCGTTCTCGATATAATGAAGCACGTAAATATATGGATGTTTTTGAGAGTCAATTGAAAATATTTGATAAGTTTGGTATCAAAAAGGGATATGAGCATTATTATAAAGCTAAGGGGATGTATTATTTAGGTATAAATTCAATGGATTCAGCGGAATATTATTTTCGCAAACTGTATACTTCTGGCTTTCGTTATGAGGCAGCGAAAGGTCTTCTTTCTCTGTATAGTAAATATCAAAAGACGGATTCGATAGTAAAATATTCTATTTTGAGTGAAAGGGAAATAGATTGTATCTTAAATAACAATCAGGCAAAAGCAGTATCACAAGCTTCGAGTTTGTATAACTATGCAAGATTGCAAAAAGAGATAGATTCCAAAATAGTGCAAGCTACAAAGGTCAAATATTCTATAGCTATATTTAGCTTATGTTTTTTAGTAATTTGTATATATGTTTATGGGCAATATAAAAAAAATCAGAGAGCAAAAAATGAAGAAATAAAAAGAATAAATCTTGAGTTTAATAATATAGCAAAGGATTTAATACATGCTCGTGAGGATTTGAATCATCTTCTCAGAAATGA